>JAKAMT010000103.1 GCA_021812705.1 Bacteroidota bacterium
TCAGACTGAGGCCGGACGGCAAAAATTCGGCTCTATGCAATTCTCTCTACAACTATTCCAGATATTATGAAATGCGGGGAGAGGACTGGGAAAGGCAGATGCTTATTAAACTGAACTTTCTTTCAGGCGACAAAGCCATTTTCGAAAAGTTCAGTAAGTTCATCCAGCCCTTTATTTATCCGGCTACTTTCTCAGATTCCGTTAAAGAGAGAATCAGAGAGATGAAATTAAATATAGAACGCCAGCATGATGAAATTGATAATGTAAAAACATTTAAGGGCGGAATAAGAGATATCGAATTTTCCGTTCAGGCGCTTCAATTGTTGAATGGAGGACGGAATAAAAATCTGCGAAGCGGAAACACTCTAGTATCGATAGCCGCGCTCGCAGAGGCCGCTCTTCTTAAACCCGACGAAAAAGAGACTTTAAGCAGCGCATATATCTTCTACAGAAAGATAGAGCATTTCCTGCAGCTGATGGACGACAGGCAAACCCATTCAATACCGGAGAACAGAGAACTTCAGAATAAACTTTCAATTTTTCTGCAGCTTAATTCCGCAGAAGAATTCAGAAAGGAATTGAAATCATTCCGGAATGATGTCCGCAGGATTTACAACGAAATTCTTTCATCCGAGGAGGCAAATCAGGAGAGGATTTTTAATAAGATCGAATTTAATAACCGGGCAAGGGCGCTCTCCAATATTTCATATTTAAGAACCGGAAAAGGAATTGTCGGACGAAAAGAATTTGATACGCGCACCATTGAGCTGTTTGCCTCTGTTGAGCCTTCTCTTTTTAAGTATCTGAAAAAAGCTGCAGACCCCGATAAAATTCTTGAGAACTTTGTTAAAATAATGCGCGGCACAAAATTTCCGTCTATATGGTTCGGCGAAATCGCAAATGAAAGATCATTAAAAAACTTTTTGTCGCTCTGTCATTATTGCCAGAAAGGAGTGGATTTGATCTCTAACGGCGGAGAAGCGGAGGAATTGTATCTGTCGCATAAGGTATTTCAAAAGCAATTTGAAACAGAAGAGTTAAGCTCGATGGACAGCATAATCCTCTCATCCGCCGTTCAGTTTTCTCTCGGTTTAATATCCGCAGAACAGGTGTCGAATATTTTAACAAGTACAATTAAACAAAAAATAGCATCGGTTTTTCAAAAGCATAACTTTACTTCAAAATATTTTGTTGCGGGATTGGGAAGTTTCGGATCGGACAATATGAGCTTTTCTTCCGACGTCGACCTGATTATTGTGGCGGAAGAAGTTGAATCCAACCCGCAGATTCAGAAGGAGTTCCAATATCTGCTTCTGCAAATAGGCGAGATGATAAAACCGTTTTCTGCTGATTTTAAGTTGCGCCCGGAAGGGAACAAATCCCCTCTCGTAAGCGGGATACATAATTACAATGAATATTTAGATAAAAGAGCACGAGTGTGGGAATTTCAATCTCTGCTCAAACTTAAATTCGTCTGCGGAGATGAAAATCTGTTTGAGAATTTTAAGGGAATGATTTTCAAGCGGTTCGATTCTTTTGATTCAGCGGAGATAAGAATTAAAATTTTGAATATGTATTCCGAAATCCTGAAACAGCAGATACGCACTTCCGGATTCAATATCAAAAAAGAGAAAGGAGGACTTCTGACAATCGATTTTCTCCTTCAGGCAGTTGCTATGTTTGATCCCCGGTTTTACAGAGAATGTTTTGGCAAAAGCATACAGGGAATCATAAAAATTCTGAAGGACAAAATTGATAGCGAAGATCTTAAAACGCTTAAACATAATTTTTCTTTTCTGAAAGAAACGGCCCTGGCAATTCAGAATATTGCCGGTTCTGCCAACAGCATCATTCCCGCTTCAACCGGAAATAAATTAGTGCTTTCCCATTTTCTCCGATTTAAGAACATTGAAGCATTCGATGAGCAGCTTAAAGAGATAATCAAACAGAACAATTCACTTTTCGAAAAATATGCAGCCGGATAAAAATTTAATTCTGAAGTATTACAGGGTAATATTCACCTTATTGGTTTTTATAAATTACCTTTTCACCCTTGCCCCATCTGTAGTGCAGATTGACGCCGGTGAATTAGCTACGGTGCAGATAACGCTAGGCATTGCGCATCCCACGGGGTATCCGCTTTTTACAATGCTGGGACATCTGTTTCTGTTGCTGCCGCTGCCTCTGACAAAAATTATGCAGGCGAATCTTCTTGCGGCAATCTGGTGCGCGCTGGGAGTGCTGTTTTTTTTGAAATCGGCCGAATTAATTTTTAATAATCTGAATTTTACACTTCCGAAGGAAAAGGAGAAGAAGAAAAAAGCAGTCAGAGAGACTCCGGCGATAAGCGGTAGCCCTTCTGATAATTCAGCCAAATTATTTTCAATAGTTGCCGGAGGTATTGCTTTGGCTTTCGGCACGACCTACTGGTTTCAGTCCACTTCCGTTGAAGTTTATTCACTTCAGATCTTCCTCTTCATGCTTAATATTTTTCTCATGCTGAAAGCATATTATAACGCAAATCTGAAAATGAAAGATTGGTTTTACATTTCAGTATCGCTCGCTTTGGGATTTGCGAACCACATGACAACAGTTCTGCTTCTCCCTTTTATCACGGTTATTTTTTTCAAGAAAGAAAAGTTCAGCCTCAATTCAATAAAAAAGATAATTCTGATGCTGCTGGTTTTCTTTCCCCTATTGATCGCATTTTATCTCTATCTCCCCTTGAGAGCGGCGACTAATCCTGCTCTTAACTGGGGCAATCCGGTTAATCTCGAAAATATACTCCGCCATGTAAGCGGCAAACAGTATCAGGTCTGGCTCTTCGAGTCGTTCCAGGCAGCAGGAAAACAGTTCCGTTATTTTGTTTCGAACTTTCCTTCCGAGTTCGGCTACACCGGATTATTGCTGGGTCTTGCAGGAATCTTATTCGGTTTCAGAAAGGCGGGAACAATTTTTTACGCATTAACTTCCACATTATTATTTACTATCTTGTATTCGATCAATTATGACATCTCTGATATCGATTCCTACTTTCTTCTTGCTTATATAATGTTTTCGTTCTTTGTGATGCTCGGTTTTTACAGCTTTTTTTCCAAACTCTCAAAACACTTCAGAGGACGAATATCGTTCATAATAATTCTGATACTTTCAATCCTTCCGCTTGCAATTAATTTCGGCAAAGTCAATCAGAGCGGCATTTATACCTACGAAAATTATACGAAATCCATTTTGAACAGTGTTGAGAATAATTCCACCATCATGAGCTACCAGTGGGATTATTTTGTTTCGCCCTCATACTACTTTCAAAATGTTGAAGGGTACAGAAAAGATGTAACTGTGATTGATAAAGAACTCCTGCGCAGATCCTGGTATTACAATCAGCTCAATGGAAGTCATCCGCATCTTTTTGATAAGATGAAGAAAGAAGTGGAAGATTTCCTTACCGCAGTAAAACCTTTTGAAAGAAGCGAACGGTTCGATTCAGACATAATCGAAAATTGCTACAGAACAGTGCTTACAAAATTAATTTCAGCCGGACTTGAGAGAGGAAATTTTTATATCGGCGAGGAACTGTTTCAGAATGAAATGCAGAGAGGCGAATTAAAACTTCCGGAAGGATACCGGATTGTTCCGCACCTGTTTTTGTTTAAAGTAGTAAAAGGAGAAGACTATGTAGCGGCTCCGGATCCGGATTACACAATTAAATTTTCAGCAGAGGGGAATAAGTACAGAGAATCGATGAAGGATTTGATCTACAATATGCTCATCTACCGTTCTTATTATGAGCTTCAATACAACCGGCCGGATCGCGCCAAAATATACATCGGAAAGATCAGAAAAGATTTTCCTGATCATTTAATCCCAAATAATCTACTTAATGCTATTAATTAATACACTTAGATTCATTTTTTAGTCTTCGAAGTATCCACTCGTTTTGTTTTATACTTATTACTCTTATCAAATAATTTTAATTGAGTTTCAACTTGTTCGTAATCACTATTTATTTTCTTTTTAAATTCAGTCATTCCAGTAGTCCTGGCCGCAGCAGTAACTTCACCCCAGCTAGCAAAATAATTTTCATAATACTCAATAGGATATTTACTATAGGAAACGACTTCTTCTTTAGAGGGAATATGTCCTATTTTCTTCGATATGTTTTTTATCTCAAGTTGCAATACTTTTTTACTCACTTTATATTTTTGTTTTTTTAAACGTTCAACACGGCTATTCTTAACTTTATGTCCATCATCTTTAATTTTATGAAATGGATTTATACCGTTAGTTAATTCTTCATGTCTTTTAATTGCCATTCCATGATAAATTTCGGAATATTCAATACCAACGTATTTCCGGTTCAATTGTTGAGCTGCAAGCGTCGTAGTACCTGCTCCATTAAATGGATCCAGCACAATTTCATTTTCATTTGTAAATAGCGAAATTAGTCTATACATAATCATGGGCGGCAATTGACAAGGATGATTAACTCTTTGGCTATTGTGTTTTAAACGATGAATGTCTGACCAAATATTTGATGTAAATTCGGCGTCTTTTATATTTAAGCGTTTCCTTTTTGTTATACAACTTGATCGAATACAATAATTTTCTTTTTTAATTTCGATAGCATTTTTTTCAAGAATGGAATTATGATTTCTTGAAAGAGCAGGTAATTCTCTTGGTTGTCCTTTACTGAAACAAATAATAGAATAATGGGAAGGCATAATCATTCTGACGGGCATACTTAATCCCTCCCAAACAATCCAATCTTGATAGTCAAGAAGTCCAATTAAATGCTTGAAATGTCGAATACCTCCTTGTGGAATATTTAGAACGGCGAGAGTATGCCCCGGTTTGAGAACTCTCGCAAGTTCGCTCAACCACTGATCACACCATTCAAAATATTTTTGTGTATCAATATTATCGTCCCAATTTTCATACTTCTTATTCAAGTTATAAGGCGGATCCGAAAAACAAAAATCAATGCTATTATCTGGAATATTTCGCAGTTGTTCTATACAATCTCCAAGAAGTAGAGTAGATTCTTTTAAATAAACATTATTCGATTCCAAATATATTTTATATTTAGTTTCTTTGTTATTCGGCTTGAAATATTCTCTTTGGTCATAAACATTTATATATTCGTATTGTGATATGCCAAATAAATCACTCAGTCGATTTATGATTTCAGAAGGATAATTGTCAAAATCAACCGTGATATCTCTCCATACATCCGAAACCAGAGTTCCAAATTCATGATATAAATGCTTCTTCCCTCCATAGTCTTTTGTTGTTTTTTTGCAAATAGGGCAATACGTATATCCTATTCTTGTTTTCGTGTGTTTTAAACTTGATTTATAACGCGTCAAAATTAATAAAGCCGAATGACTATCTGTTAAATAAGATTTACGTTCAATTGGATTGGTTAGTTTTACTGCTATCCATAATTTTAAGTGCGCGTCATCATTTAATTTAGTACAAATTTCGTTCGCAAAAAGAGATGAAGTCAATATTGCAATTGTAGATGACTCATTGGTTCTACTTATGAAAGTATTTATTTTATTTATTAAGCTATTACTGTTAGGAATTTCTTCGAGTGATTTATAATATGGCAGTATGATAAATTCAAGATTAGGAGGAAAATTTATTACCCCATCTATACTTGATCTTATAATTCGCTTTTTAAGTGATAGAGCATTTTCGCTTAAATGCATATTTGTTTATTTTTCTAAGGTTTTAAGAAATTTAGATAATTTTTCAAGTTCGGTATCTTTTAACGTCACCGTACAGTCACTAAATTGGCAAATAGTTCTTAAAGCTGATGTTCGTTCAAAGTTTCCAGCTCCATCGATTATATATGCTATGTAATGACCCTGTTTATGTAGTTGCCTTTGCCTATCCTGTGCCTGTCCAGCTTTACGCTCAATTACACTATTTGTCGTTACTTGAAAACAAACTTCAATGGCACAGTATCTCCCGTTCCTTGATGCAGCAACAAGGTCGAACGAAAGTAATGTTCTTTTATTTTGACTAATATTAGGAATTTTTTTCTTTTTAAAATTCCACTCAGGTAATTTTTTCTCTAGAAAATCAACCACATATTTTTGGGCGAGATTACCGAGCGTATTCGCTGTCGCACCACCAGTTATACGACTAACCCAAATGTATCGTTGTTTAACAAAGGTCTCTAATTCCCGTTTATGACCTATCAAATTGCCAATATTACATTTTTCAATTATTTCTGCTGGCAAATTATTTGTCGAATTATTACCACCATATAATAAAAGATTTATAACATCTTCCATACCTGGCGTTAACTCTCGTTCATTTGCCAGGCCTAAGCCATCAACTTTCAAATAAGAATTGCTCCACGTTTTATTTCCAATCAATGTTTGGAATTTATAAACAAAGATTTTTCCATTCCAAACAAACTTCATAGTATTATTTTCAAATATTTTAGGAAGTTCTTTTTTAAACCTCATAAGTTTTTCGCCTCCAACATCTGATAAAACCATCAGATGTTTGAGAAATAAATTAGCTGATAATTCCTTAGTACTTTGAAGAATCTTTTTCCATGCAAAAGGATCAGCATTTGCAATGTTAAGCAAGCTGATGAATTTATCTTGAGTTTCAATAAGCTTAGGAATAATACTAGCATTTCTTTCGGTTTCAGCTATTTCTGTCGGCCAAAACTTGAGTGCATTTTCTTCTAGATTATCAATTTTTCTAATCATTTCTTCTCTTAGAGATGTTTTATGTAAAATTAATCAAAATAATTTTTGTTTTGGGCAAAAATAATCGACGAATTGTAAGACAGTAAAAGAAAAAATCAGTTGGGCACGTTGGGGAGTATCAGGGGCATTTGAGGCAGGAAAATCAGGTATAAAACCCACATCGACAAGCAAACCGCGATAGGAATCATAAAATTATCATCGGCCCATTCGCCGGAGATATTTTCCGCAATCGCTCCAACCGCAACTGCGGCAATTCCTATAAGATACTCCGCGAATATTCCTTCCACTTTCGGCGAAAGGAGAACAACGATGCATGAGAAGAAAAAGAACGCGAGTGTTCCTTCGAGACTCTTGAAAAGAAATTTAGTCCTGCCGAATTTTCTGCCGATAAGCGCGGCTGATATATCGCCTATGATCAGCACAGCAAATCCGGTTACCACAAAAACTTTAGGAAATATCAATACCACAATCACCGCTGAGAGAAGAACGTAAGTGGCGCCGTTCAGGTTTTTTTTCTTCGCGTCCTTCTCATGTTTGCGCATAATGAAGCCGAATATTTTTTCGACATATTCGGCCAGTGTTTTGTGATAGTATCTTCCGTAATCAAGAAATAAAGAGAAAAGAGTCAAAGGAATCAGTATAGACAGCGCTAATTCCTTCGTGATAAAATAATAGACTACCGGAATCGACAGAGAAAACAGATGAATTAATTTTCGAATTACTTCGTTCTTATAATCTATGGTTGCGCGTTCAGTTGCTGTCATTTGTATCGGGACTTTTTACGTTTTCTCTCTTCTTTTTTTCTTCCAATAACTGCTGCACGTGATCCGGAATCGCATCCTTATCTTCGACCGCTTTTGCGCCGTTTTTCTTTACAGGGGGCAATTGCTCGCCGTGCATGATCTTATCTATCTCATCGCTGTCAAGAATTTCCCGTTCGAGAAGTTCTTTCGACAATCTGTGGAGTAGTTCAATATTTTCCGAAAGAATTTTTTCGGCTTCTTTCATTCCGGTCATAACAATATTCTTCAATTCGGCATCTATATCCTGTGCGGTCTTTTCGCTGAAATCTTTATGCTTTGTTATTTCACGCCCGAGAAAAATCTCTTCCTCTTTTGCGCCGTAAGCAATAGGACCCAATTTTTCGCTCATGCCCCATTCGCAGACCATCTTGCGGGCAATGGTGGTTGCCTTTTCGATATCGTTACCCGCACCGGTAGTGAAGCGGTTGAAAACTATCTTCTCGGCTGCTCTACCGCCAAGCGCGTACGTGATCATCGCTTCAAGATAATTTTTTGAATAAGTATGCTTTTCATCCACAGGAAGATATGTAGTAACTCCCAAAGCGCGTCCTCGCGGAATGATTGTTACTTTGTGAACCGGATCGGCATCCGGAATCATTTTGGCAACGAGCACGTGTCCAATTTCATGATAAGCCGTGATCTTCTTCTCCTCTTCGGAAATGATCATGCTCTTTCTTTCCATCCCCATCATCACTTTGTCTTTTGCTTCTTCAAAATCTTCCATCGAAACATTTTTCTTATTCTTACGTGCTGCCAGAAGCGCGGCTTCATTCACAAGATTGGCAATCTCCGCTCCCGCTAAACCGGGAGTTCCCTTTGCGAGCGTTTCAATTTCAACATCGCTGCTGAGCGGAATTTTTCTTGTGTGAACTTTCAGAATACCTTCCCTTCCTTTAACATCGGGACGGTCTACAACCACCTGGCGGTCGAATCTTCCCGGCCGAAGTAATGCAGGATCCAGAACGTCCGGGCGGTTTGTTGCAGCAATAATTATAACTCCGCTGTTCTGTTCAAATCCGTCCATCTCAACCAGCAACTGATTAAGAGTCTGCTCGCGTTCATCATGTCCGCCGCCCAGTCCTGCGCCCCGGTGGCGGCCTACAGCATCAATCTCATCAATAAAAATTATGCACGGCGCATTTCTTTTTCCCTGTTCGAAAAGATCTCGCACTCGGCTAGCGCCCACACCCACAAACATTTCAACAAAGTCGGCGCCGCTTATAGAGAAGAACGGTACGCCAGCTTCTCCTGCAACTGCACGAGCCAATAAAGTTTTTCCGGTGCCGGGAGGTCCCAGCAGCAGAACGCCGCGCGGAATTTTTCCGCCCAGGCGCTGAAATTTTCCCGGCTCTTTTAAAAATTCAATTATCTCTTCCAGTTCCTGCTTGGCTTCGTCTGCGCCGGCTACATCCTTAAATGTAACTTTGATTGCGGACTCCGAGATTAATTTTGCTTTGCTCTTTCCGAAATTGAAAATGCCGCGTGTTCCGCCACCCGCACCGCCTCCCTGCATCCTTCTAAAAATAAAGATCCAGACTGCAATCAGTCCAAGCCACGGCAGAAAGCCTATGAACATCGTCATCCATTCATTCGATTCTTTGACGAATGTATATTTTACACTTTTTGAGTTCCAAACCTCAACCTGTTTTTGAATAACAGGTTCCACCAGGGTAACGGAAAATGTTTTCACATCCACATAATTTCCGTTAATCTTAATTTTCTCTTTATCCTTCAGTACGCCTTCGAATCTGTAATCGTTAACGTCGGTCTTAAAAATTTTCGCCTCGGCAATTTTATCCGAATTCAGAAAATTTTCATACATATCGTAAGTTACTTCAACAGTGCCGGTCGACTTTTGCATAAAAGTCATAATGATCACGGCAGCTACGATAACAGCGCCCCAGCTGAAAACAGTTTTAATTATTTTGCCCCAGTCAAAATCTCCGTCCGGCTTTTGAGGAGAGCCCAGCCCCTTTTTCTTGTTGTTTTCCTGAGGATTA
>JAKAMT010000104.1:0-6529 GCA_021812705.1 Bacteroidota bacterium
ATTTTCATCGCCGAAACTTTGAATCCGGCTTCCTGAATCTTTGTTATTACATTTCCAATTAAATTTTTTCGCACGCAATCCGGTTTAAGGATTGCCAATGTTTTGTTATTCAAACTGCCTCCAGTGAATGATGAATTTTACCCGGGAGCCGATTCAACGGAACCCGGATAAATTATTTATCGAAATTATTTCTTCTTAGCCGGTTTTTTCCTGGCTGTTTTTTTCTGAACTTTTTTTACTGCCGACTTTTTAACTGTTTTTTTTACGGCAGCTTTTTTGGCGGGTTTCTTTTTCACAGTATCCAAAGCTTTTTTCATTGTAACGCCGATCTCTGCAGGGCTTTCAACAACTTTGATTCCTGCTTTCTTCATTGCCGCCATTTTTTCCGATGCAGTCCCTTTTCCGCCGGAAATGATAGCTCCTGCGTGTCCCATGCGGCGTCCTGGAGGTGCTGTTCTTCCGGCAATAAATCCAACTACCGGCTTCTTAACATATTTTTTGATAAAGCTTGCGGCTTCTTCTTCCGCGCTGCCGCCAATCTCGCCAATCATAACTATTCCTTCAGTGCCGGGATCATCATTGAATAATTTAATCACATCGATGAATCGTGATCCGATTACTGGATCTCCGCCGATTCCGACGCAGGTGGACTGGCCAATTCCGAGATCGGACAATTGTTTTACCGCTTCATAAGTTAATGTTCCGCTTCTTGATACAACGCCGACTTTTCCCTGTTTGTGAATGAAGCCGGGCATGATTCCTATTTTGGCTTTGCCGGGTGAAATAATTCCGGGGCAGTTCGGCCCAACAAGTCTTACATTTTTTTCTTTAATTAAATTGTAAACGCCTATCATGTCTTTAGTAGGAATTCCTTCCGTGATGCAGACAACCAATTTGATACCGCTGTTTGCGGCTTCAAGAATTGCATCTGCAGCGAAGGATGGGGGAACGAAGATTGCCGATGCCTCTGCTTTTGTTGCGGCTACCGCTTCCGCTAAAGTATTAAATATCGGCACATTTGTATCTTCAAATTTCTGACCGCCCTTGCCGGGAGTTACGCCGGCTACTACGTTTGTTCCGTATTCAATCATCTGTCTTGTGTGAAATGAACCTTCACCGCCGGTGATACCTTGAACAACAACACGAGTCTTTTTGTCGAGTAGAATACTCATATTTATCCCTTGTTTATTGATTTCAAAATTAACAGGCCTAAATTAAGAAAGGTTGAGGAATTTTACATTTAAAAATGAGATGAAAATTGCAACAGTTTTTCTTCTTCGAAATGATTCGCCATCAATTGCATACCTATCGGAAGTCCGCCCCTCTCTTTTCCTATCGGAATATTTATTCCCGGAATGCCGGCTAAATTTGCAGAAGTCGTATAAATATCTCCGAGATACATCTCAAGCGGATCCTTGGTCTTCTCGCCGATTTTGAATGCTGTCGAAGGTGTAGTGGGTGTTAAAATCAGGTCCACCTCTTCGAATGCTTTGATGAAATCATCTCTGATGAGACGTCTTACTTTTTGCGCCTTCCGGTAATACGCGTCGTAATAGCCGGAGGAGAGGACATAAGTGCCTAGCATTATTCTTCTCTTCACTTCGTCGCCAAAACCTTCCGTTCGCGAATTAACGTACATATCGGTAAGATTTTTATTCTCCTTCGATCTGTATCCGTACCGCGCGCCGTCATATCTGGCTAGATTCGAAGAAGCTTCCGCCGTTGTTAAGATATAATACGCGGCAATTGCATATTCGGTATGAGGAAGTTCTATCTCAACAACTTCATGCCCGTTTTTTTTAATAAGTTCTACTTTTTCTGCAATCGATTTTCTGATCTCTTCATTCAATCCGGCACCGAAATATTCCTTGGGCAATCCGATTCTGTATTTTTTTTTCTGTCCTGAACTGAAATCCAGTTCAACCGGATCAGATTCAACACTGGTTGAATCGTTTTCATCATAACCGGAAATAACAGAGAAGATTAGAGCCGTATCGTAAATATTTTTTGCAAACGGGCCTATCGAATCGAAGGATGATGCAAAAGCTGTAAGTCCGTAGCGCGAAACTCTTCCGTAAGTCGGTTTTAATCCGTAAATGCCGCAGAAAGAGGCCGGCTGGCGGATCGATCCGCCTGTATCTGTGCCCAGTGATGCGTCGCAAAGGTCCGCGGCTACCGCTACGGCAGAACCTCCGCTCGAACCACCCGGAACGCGGGATTTGTCGACGGGATTTAATACCGGTCCGAATGCAGAATTCTCATTCGATGAACCCATCGCGAATTCGTCGCAATTTGTCTTGCCAATAATTAACGCATCCTCTTCAATCAGCTTTTTAATAACCGTGGCATCATATAACGAAGTGAAATTTTTTAGAATTTTGGATGAGCAGGTAAGGGGACGGTCTTTCATTGCAATTACATCTTTGATCGCTATTACCATCCCCGCCAGTTTTCCGGCTGTGGAATTTTTTATTTTGGATTCAATTCTGTCGGCATCCTGAAGAGAATCCTCAAAAACAAAATTGAAAGCGTTTAGGTCGGACTGTTCCTTAATACGGTAAATGTAATTACTTATATTTTCCCGCAGGGAAAGTTTACCGTCTCTTATAAGAGACAATTTATGCGAATGATTTTGATAATCCGGCAAATGAAATTATTATAGTTATGGTCAGATTATTTTTTATCGTTGGAAGAATCGGTTTTATCCGTGATCTTAATATCTTCCTGCACATCGTTCAGCGCTTTTTTGAATTCGCGCATCCCTTTTCCTATTCCCTGAGCCAATTCAGGAATTTTTTTCGATCCGAACAGGATCAAAACAACAAGGACAATTATAAGCAGTTCGCCAGCTCCAAGATTTCCCATTTTAACCTCTATATTTTTTATTTTTTTTAGTATGCCGAATTAATTGGAGGCATCTTCCAGAAGAAAATTCAATTTATTGCTCTATAAATTTTCTGCTACCGACTTGAACAACAAAGAGCCGTCAGTGTTCCCAAGAAGGGGATCGCAGCATCTTTCCGGATGGGGCATCAATCCCATCACATTCTTTTTCTTATTAATTATCCCAGCGATATTGTTAAGTGAGCCGTTGGGATTAAATTCACTCCCAATTTTACCTTTGTTCGAAACGTAGCGGAAAAGAACCTGTCCGTTTTTTTCTATCTCATCAAGAGTCTGTTCGTCGGCAAAATAATTCCCTTCACCGTGCGCCACTGGAATCTTAAGAATTTTCTGATCGACGGATTTTGTGAAAATATTGTTATTGTTTTCGACTCTTATAAAAACATCTTTGCATACGAATTTAAGCGACTCGTTCCGCATCATTGCGCCGGGGAGCAGTCCAAGTTCAAGCAGGATCTGGAAGCCGTTGCATATACCTATAACCACTCCGCCTTTCTCCGCGAAATTATAAACCGATTCCATTATAGGGGAGAAACGGGCTATAGCGCCGGTTCTCAAATAATCTCCGTAAGAAAAACCGCCGGGCAAAATTATAACGTCGCTCCCTTTAAGTTCTTTCTCCTTATGCCATAAGAATTCCGCTTCGAAACCGAGAACTTTTTTTACGGCAAAGTATGCATCGTGATCGCAGTTCGAGCCGGGAAAAACAACCACACCGAATTTTGGTTTCATTTCACTTCTTCCAGTGTGAATTCAAAATCTTCCATAATCGGATTTGAAAGAAGTTTTTCGCTGTATTCTTTCACTTCTTTTTCAGCCGCGGACTTATCGGCGGTATCTACAAAAAACTCAATGTATTTGCCGATGCGGGTTTTTTTTACATTGCTGAATCCGAGAAGTTTAGCGCCCTGTTCAACCGCTTTTCCCTCGGGATCCAGAATCTTTGGTCTTCTCTTAACAATTACAGTCGCTTTATACAATTTTAATCTCCGTTGTTTTTACCGTTTTCATCTTTTTTGTTCAGTAACAGATAATAGATCTTTCTGAGTATACCGAAAAGCACTAACGCAATAACAAGAAAGAAAATAATTTCTCCGCTCGATATGATTGCCAAAACCAGAATCGCAACAATAATTCCGAACAAAATTAATTTGTCTCTGAAACTTTTTGACCGGAGTTTTGGCAGCGCATTATACCGGATCTTGCTCACCATGAGAAACGAGAGCAATAATATCAGCGGAATCACCATTTGATCGTAAGGTGCTATTATTTTTTCCTCGTGATAGAACGACATAACAAATAAGGCTATTGTCATTGCAGAAAGAGGAATCGGCAATCCTTTAAAATCTCCCTTCGTATTCAAGTCCTCAACCTGAATGTTGAATCGTGCCAATCGCAGGGCTCCAAAAATCAAGAGCATAGAACTCAGAATAATTCCCCAATCGCCAAACTGAAAATTGTACGTTTTGTATATAAGGAAAGCCGGAGCCGCGCCGAAACTTACTACATCGGAGAGCGAATCAAGCTCAACTCCGAATCTGCTGGATGTGCCAAGCAGACGTGCAACAATACCGTCAAGCATATCAAATCCGGCTGCTACAATTATCATTATAGAAGCCATCCTGAAATCTGATTGAGATGCATATACAACAGATAAAAATCCGCAAAAGATATTCATCGCGGTTACAGTATTTGCAATAAAAGATTTGTGAAAGAATTTATTCATCAGGGATCTCAAATAATATTGTCTCTCCGGCTGTAACAATGTCGCCAAGTTTAACTTTTAATTTCCAGTTTGAAGGTACTATAACGTCAGACCGGCTTCCGAATTTTATCATCCCGAACCGTTTGCCTGCCTCCACTTTGTCTCCCTCTTTGAGGGTGCACACTATTCTTCTTGCTATAAATCCCGCAACCTGTGTGAAAAGAATTTTCCCTTTCCCATTTTGAATCCCGATCTCTGTCCGTTCGTTTCTTTTGTCGGCTTTCTCATGAAAAGCCACAAGGTATTCTCCCTTCACATAATTATAATATCCTACGGTGCCGTCGATGGGCACTCTGTTGACATGCACGTTCAGCGGCGACATAAAAATAGAGATCTGCTTTGCGTTCGATTTTAAGTATTCTGCTTCATATATCTCTTTAACAATTACGATCTTTCCGTCCGCCGGAGAAAACACCGCATTTTTAACCGATGGCGTGCTGCGTTCCGGATCGCGGAAAAAATATAGACTGAAAAAGAGAAACAAAACCGAAATTCCAACTATCGGGTATTTAATCCATCCGCTCTGGAAAAATATTGCAATGATGATTGCAAGCAGGGAAAATCCCGCACAGAATAGAAATGTGTTTAAGCCGTACTTTGTTATCATAAATCATTTTTGGTTGATAAAATAAGAGGTTTCTCTCTTAATGGACGTGCAAATGTAATATTTTCTCCGTTTAATTTCTTGTGAAACTTTTTTTTGCTAAGTTTGAAACGGACGATTCAAAAAAAGAATTTCTCACGAAGATTACAAATCTAAAATTATATCTAAGTCAGGAGGATTAATGAAATTGAATATGAATGATATGATGAAGCAGGTCCAGAAAATGCAGGCAGACATGGCAAAAGTGCAGGCGGAGCTGGAAAATAAAACAGTTACAGAGGAGAGCGGCGGAGGAATGGTTAAAGCAACCGCGAACGGTAAAAAAGAACTGGTCTCCATTTCGATAGATGATGAAATTGCAAAAAGCGGCGATAGAGAAATGCTGGAAGATCTTGTAGTTGCCGCCGTAAATAAAGCACTTCAGTCGGCCGGAAAAATGGCCGAAGACGAACTTGGAAGCGTGGCTAAAGGTATTCTGCCGCCTGGAATGAATCTACCGGGATTTTAAATGTTGATAGCCGAACCGCTGCAAAAGGCAATAGAGGAATTAAGCAAACTGCCTTCAATAGGCAATAAGACGGCTCAGCGTCTTGCCCTTCATCTTTTAAAGACGGATAAGGATAATGTGGATCTTCTGGTTAAATCACTCATCGAATTGAAAGAGAAGATCAGATTCTGCTCCGTCTGTTTCAATATTTCCGTTGAAGACACTTGTGATATCTGCAAAAGTCAGAAAAGAAACAGAGCACAAATTTGCGTGGTCGAAGACGCGAGCGATGTTATTGCCATCGAAAAAACCAACGAGTATAACGGATTGTACCATGTTCTCGGAGGAGTTCTGAATCCTCTTGAAGGCGTAATGGTGGATTCACTTAAGATCAAGGAACTGATGGCGCGCCTTAATTCCGGAGAGATCAAAGAGATTATTTTGGCACTCAATCCGAATTCCGAAGGGGACGCAACTTCCGTTTATCTTATCAACTCACTTAAAGATTATCCCGTAAAGATAAGCCGCATAGCTCGTGGGTTACCGATTGGGGGCGACCTTGAATTTGCCGATTCAGCTACGATTGGAAGAGCGTTCATAGGCAGAATATCCGTCCAATGAGCGAGTGGTTCAAAACATGGTTCGGTTCCGATGAGTATCTGAATGTCTATCAGCACCGTAATAATGAAGACGCCGGCAAATTAATTCAACTCATTATTTCTGAAACAAAACTTTTAAAAGGGAGTTCTGTCCTTGACGCGGCTTGCGG
>JAKAMT010000104.1:6629-9532 GCA_021812705.1 Bacteroidota bacterium
TCGAAGAAGAAATTCAGATTGGTTCCTTCTTCCGGTTCCACCTTGCAGTTCCCGGTTCTGAGCAGTTGGGGTTTGGATTCTGAACAGCAATATTTTAAAAATCAGAAAGCGGTATCCAAACCGGGCAACTCGATAACTTTCGAATTGACAAACAAATTCATCACGCAATTCGGAGACAGCGCTGTATATCAGTACGATTACAATCTTACACTCTCTTCCAACGATCAACTTATCAGCGGCTCGTATAAGGGTACTGCACAATTCAAAATTTCTCTGGATTCAAGAAATCAATGGGTCATTACCGAGATAGACGATTACAAAAAAGACAATTTTGCTACCTGGAGCGAACTGAAGGGGAGGCTTTATTAACCGATTAATCATAATCGCTTTGGTTCTGGTTACTCTGAACAGTTGCGTCAATCCTTTCGCCCCCAAGATTGACAATTCAATAGGCACGGCGAAGGGACTTATAAGCGACCAGTTTAATGTGGAAGGCGTGTTTCAGAATTTTCAGTACGCTTACGCTTTTAAAGATACGCTCATCTACAGCAAACTTCTGCAAAAGGATTTCTCTTTCAGCTACAGAGATTATGATCTCGGCGCGGATGTTAGCTGGGGGAGAGACGAAGAGATGAAAGTGAGCAGCGGGCTGTTCCAGAATGCCCAGAGACTGGATCTTGTCTGGAATAACATAAATTCGATTTCGGGCGACTCCTCAAAAATCGTGAGAAGTTTTAATTTAACTGTCACTTTTAATCCCACAGATATTATTTATATTGACGGCAGAGTTAATCTGACTCTGATAAAAGAGGATAATAAATGGAAGATCCTCAGGTGGATTGACGAATCAAACTTCTAGGGTGATATGATTCTATTTTATTTGAAAGAAGCATTCAGAATTTTCCGCAGATCTTCATTTGCGACTATAATCACTATAACAATTACAACAATAGCCGTTCTTCTTACAACTGTATCAATCTTTCTGGTCTTCAGCGCCAATAAACTAAGCGATCAGATCAAACGGTCAATTGAAGTGAATGTCTATCTTGAAGATTCACTTACACAGTCTGAAATTCAGTCTGTAAGAGACCAGATAGGAAGCGTGGCCGGCGTTCTGAAAATCGATTTCGTCAGTAAAAATGATGCGGTAGAGAGATTCCTTGCAGAGACCGGGGAAGATTTTAGAAAGGTGATAGATCAGAATCCGCTTCCCGCTTCTCTGATTGTGCGGTTCAAACCGGATCCTCTCAACGAGAGCAACATCGAGAAGCTGACCGAGCAGTTCAAAAAAATTCCCGGCGTCAATGATGTTGTATATGATTATAAAACGGTTCTCCGGATTTTGAATTTCCTAAGGTCGTTCAAATATATCATATACAGTCTCTCCGCAACTCTCATACTTTTATCTGTTTACCTTGTTTACAGCAACAACAAAATTCAAATTTTCGGGAATAAAAATCTCTATCTTACAATGAGTCTTGTAGGCGCCCAGATCAAAACGATGAAGATACCGATTGTTATTAATGGATTGTTCATTGGAATAATTTCGTCAATTCTTACGCTCATTTTTTATTATGCCGTCATCATTTTGTTGACTAATATTTTAAATAGAGCTAATTTTATACCGCTTGTTGGGGTAGTCGAATTCTTAATCCCGGTGATTGGAATCTCATTAGGGGTTATTGGGAGTTATATTTCTGCTTTAAAAATTTCACAACTGCTTCATGATTAATAATCAAAAGGGAAAGTAATGAAATATTTTGCATTTTTTATAATGATGTTCATTGCAGGTTCGCTTACTGTTTTTGGACAAAATAAAGATTACGAATTAGGCGCGGATATAATGGGACTGCGCACCAATATGCAGGGCGGGTATTTCAATTACTCTGATCCGGAAGCCATTAATATAGGAGTATCGGTTTGGGGATGGGTTAAATATCCCGGAAAGTACAAAGTGCCCAGCTATACAACCGCCAGCGATCTTCTTTCATATTCCGGCGGTCCGACCGACGCAGCAGATCTTACCGAATTAAGAATCTACAGGGTGAATGCGGACTCATCTCAAAGCATCATTAAATTCAGCTATAACGATCTTCTCTACGAATCAAAATTGGAAACGAGATACAGAAAAATTCCAAAACTGGAAGCAGGAGATATATTGATTGTGCCGGGAGAGCCGAGATTATATTTCAAGGACCATTTCTCAATCTGGATGTCTGTCTTCAGTGTTTTGATCTCTCTCTCAATTTTAATTCTGAACATTGTAAGGAAATAAGGGGGCTTAAATGAACAACGGTCAACTCACTAATTTGAATAATGCTCAAGATACACACACGGTAAGAGACTACATAAATTTAATACGGCTCAATTTTGTGCCGATTATTTTAATCACTCTCACCGGACTGCTGGTTTCCTTAATCTATGCAATCAACGCGCCCAACATTTATAAATCGACTACGGTATTAAAATTATCCAAACCGCAAGGGAGCATATTATCTGGATCTCTTCTGCCGGAGTTTCAGGATTTCGGAAGCGACCGTTTTATAGCAAATGAAATTGAGATTCTTAAAAGTTACCACCTTCGTGAAAAAGTAAGCAATACCCTGATTGACAGTTTCAAAACAAGTTCGGATAAAAATAAATTTGCGCTGATTTTTGATGACTCCTTCGGGTCCAAAACCGGCCCGCGGAAATTAAAAACTGTCGTTGAAGTGGCAGCCATGCTCAATTCCAAAGTTTCCATAGACCAGAAAAGAGGATTGGATATAATAGAGATCTCGGCTGAATCCACTTCGCCTTACGAATCTGCCATGATTGCAAACAGTTATGCATCAGCTTACAGAGAAATTAACCTTGCCTACAACAGAGAACAATTGACGGTTATTAAAAATTTTCTTGCACAG
>JAKAMT010000105.1 GCA_021812705.1 Bacteroidota bacterium
GCTTAAGATCCGGATTGCCGAATGCCGGATCGAAAAGATAAAATAAAGAAGGAGCCTTGAATCCCGAACCGTATGACATCTTCAGTTTAGTGCCGGTCGTCTGAATTAAATATGCCGATGCGATTCTGTATGTTGTAACACCTCCGAATTTTTCGTTATTGTCATAACGCAAACCCGCGGTAACAAAAAACCGGCTCTGCAAACTTAACTGATCCTGAAAATACAGTCCGGTGGTGTTCATGCTCTGTTCCGGGAATTCGGTGTCGAACGGACCCCACTCGCTCGTTGAATAATAACTCGTTTTTGCTCTCTCTCTTTCTATGTCCGCTCCCAAAGTGATCAGATTATTTTCAAAAAAGGAAAGATTATTCTGCCAGTCCAGTTTAATTCGTTCCGCTTTGTTGAAACTGTCGGACGATGTGCTCGGATGAAGCTGATCAGTTTGATCCAATGAATGGCTGAATCTTTTTATGTATGAAGCGTTCAACTGCTGCTTCCATCTGTTCTCAAATCCGGAATAAGTTAAACCTGTTTTGAATAGATGTTCTTCTATATTGTAATCGTAATTCGGGTCGTCCCCAAATTTTCCGCTCTGGTCCAGTGCGGTTGTCGATTTTGAGAATTTGTAAATGAGATCAAGTTGTAAATTTGCTGGAAGGCCGATATCGAACCGGGATGTTAGAGATTCGCTTCCGTATCCGTCTTTTTCGGAATTGCCGAATTTTGCATCGCTCGCGGAGATCCCCGCGCTTCCTCTTTTGCCGGCGTTTATAAAATAATTAATTCTTCCTATAGAGCCTGCGGCTGAAATTTTTCCGTTGTAATAATTGTTGGAGCCGGCTTCGCTTTCAATTAAATAGCGCGATGAGGTCCCGCCTCTTTTAGTTATTATATTTATAATTCCCGCAAGCGCATCCGAACCGTACAATGTGCTCTGCGGTCCCCGCACAATTTCAATGCGGGCAATGTCGTTAGTGCTGAGCATCGAAAAATCGAACGCATTGTTGGGACTCGAAGCGTCGTTCATCGTCACTCCGTCTACAATTACGAGCGTGTGATTTGAATTTGCGCCCCTCATGAAAACATTCGAAAGCTTGCCCGGTCCGCCCTGCTCAATTACAGAGAGTCCCGGTTCTTCTCTTAAAATATCGATTACCGTGCGCGCCTGCCTCTCTGAAATATCCTTTGAAGTTATTACGGAGACTGAGCTGCCTATTGCGTAAAGAGGCGTTTCGGATTTTGTGGCCGTTACAACAATTTCATTCAGTACTGCTTTTACAGAATCTGCCTGCTGGGCTTCTGAAATTGTCTGGATGAAAAGAATTGCGATCAGTAAAAATAAAAATCTGTGCATTGAAGTTACTCCTTTCGTTAAAGATGTAACTCCGCGTAAAGTTAAGATTGATTCGGAATGAAGTTGAATAAAGCATGAATCAAAACCTCTACCCGCGAAGGTTTATTAATTTGTGAAATCCACGGCAGGTCTCCTGACTTTTCCGACTTCCGATTGTCTTCCCATTCGGTTATCCGAACAGTGACATAATTACCGGAAGCTTATACTCAATAATTATTGAGTCGGAATTACAGTTGCGGGGCAGCACCGGATTTTCACCGGTTTCCCTATTGAGTCTATAACAGACACCGCAAGATTGTATTGAACTACGATTGCAAGTTAGAAAAGTTTTTTATTCTGCGCAAAAGATAAAATTTAACAATTGTTATCACACTTCTGCTTTGAAAAAAAAATTAATAGCTTTATTTTGAGGAAGAGATAAAAAACTATAGTTGACTGCTGTGTCCAAATTATTACGAGTTAAAAATTTATTCAATAATTCATTTCATCTATCCACCTTTGTATTAATTACAAACCATCTTAAAACAGGAGAAAATTAATGGGCTGGGTTTGGAAAAGCTTGAATTCATCCATTGGCAAAAAGTTCGTGATGGCTGTTACCGGTGTGGCTCTGATGCTCTTTTTAGTTATTCATCTCGCCGGCAATATGAGTCTTTACGGCGGTAAGGATGCTTTTAACAATTACGTGGGACTGCTTGAGCATATCAAACCATTCATCCGTGTAATCGAAGTTATTTTGGGATTAGTTTTCGCATTCCACATTTTTAACGGAATCCGTTTATGGATCCAGAATAAACAGGCGCGTCCGCTTCCTTACAGTGTCAATGGTTCCAGAAAAAACACAACTGTTTTTTCAAGGACCGCATTTATAACTGGCAGCATTGTATTCATATTTTTAGTTATTCATCTTCAATCCATCTGGTACGTTTTTAATTTCTCCGGAGTCGAAGAGGATCTTTATACTCTTACAACGGATTGGATGAGAGTGGGATGGTATGCCGCACTTTATTTTGTTGCAATTCTGCTTTTGGGATTCCATCTGAATCACGGATTCCAAAGCGCGTTTCAGACATTCGGATGGAACAACAGCAAATATTTTCCGTTCATTAAAAAATTCGGAACCTTCTTCGCACTCGTTATCACAATCGGTTTCGGTTCTATTCCAGTCTACTTTTTTTTATTAGGAGGTAAATAATGGCAAAATTAGATTCGAAAATACCTGCCGGTAAATTGGAAGAGAAGTGGACCAACCACAAATTCAATATGAAACTCGTCAATCCCGCCAATAAAAGAAAATACGATGTTATTGTCGTAGGCACCGGATTGGCAGGAGCTTCCGCGGCTGCTTCGCTGGGCGAACTGGGATACAATGTGAAAGCATTTACGTTTCACGACAGTGCAAGAAGAGCTCACAGCATTGCGGCACAGGGCGGAATTAACGCGGCAAAAAATTACCGGAACGACGGCGACTCTGTTTACAGACTCTTCTACGACACCGTTAAAGGAGGAGATTTCAGAGCACGCGAAGCAAATGTTTACCGCCTCGCGGAAGTGAGCAATAATATTATTGACCAGTGCGTCGGTCAGGGCGTGCCTTTCGCACGCGAGTACGGCGGTCTTCTCGATAACCGTTCTTTCGGCGGCGCGCTCGTATCAAGAACATTTTATGCAAAAGGCCAGACGGGACAGCAGCTTCTTTTAGGCGCTTATACGGCAATGAACCGTCAGATTAAATTGGGCAAAGTTAAATTATATACTCGCAGAGAGATGCTCGATCTGGTTGTAGTAGACGGCGCGGCTAAAGGTATAATAGTAAGAAATATGCTCACAGGCGAAATTGAAAAATATTCCGCACATGCAGTTGTGCTTGCAACGGGAGGTTACGCTAATGTGTACTTCCTTTCCACAAGCGCAATGAACTGCAACGCTACGGCAATCTGGCGCGCGCATAAAAAAGGCGCTCCGTTCGCAAATCCCTGCTATACTCAGATTCATCCCACATGTCTTCCAATTCACGGCGAAGGCCAGTCTAAACTGACTCTCATGAGCGAAAGCCTCCGCAATGACGGAAGAATCTGGGTCTCTAAACTGAAAAAAGATATGCGCAAGCCGAACGACATTCCTGAAGAAGAGCGCGATTATTATCTCGAAAGAAAATACCCCACATACGGAAATTTGAGTCCTAGAGATATCTCTTCGCGCGCTGCTAAGGAAGCCATCGATGACGGACGCGGCGCACAGGGACAGGATGCGGTTTATCTCGATTTCAAAGATGCTATCAACCGCCTCGGTAAAAAGGTAATTGAAGAACGTTACGGAAATCTTTTTGAAATATATGAAACAATCACCGGCGATAATCCGTATGAATCACCGATGAAAATTTATCCCGCTCCTCACTATACAATGGGCGGCCTCTGGGTCGATTATAATCTGATGAGCACCGTGCAGGGACTCTTTGTAGCCGGCGAAGCTAACTTCTCTGATCACGGCGCAAACCGTTTGGGCGCAAGCGCGCTTATGCAGGGCCTGGCAGACGGCTATTTCATTGTTCCTTACACTGTGGGAAATTATCTCGCAGGCGATAAACCGGTTATGGTTAAAACAGATCATCCGGAATTCGAAAAAGCCAAAAAGAATATTGAAGAGATGACAGCTAAACTTCTTTCCATAAAAGGCAACCGCACTGTTGACGATATTCATAAACAGCTCGGCAGAATTATGTGGAATAAAGTTGGAATGGGACGCAATGAAAAAGGATTGAAGGAAGCTATCGAAGAGATCAGAAAACTGAGAGAGGAATTCTGGAAGAATGTAAACGTTGTCGGTCAGTCAAACGATGTTAATCAGTGTCTTGAACGCGCGGGAAGACTTGCAGACTATCTTGAACTCGGCGAGCTGATGGCTTTAGACGCACTCAACAGAAAAGAATCGTGCGGCGGGCACTTCAGAGAAGAATATCAGACTCCGGAAGGGGAAGCCCTCAGAAACGACGAGGAATATGCATACGTGGCTGCATGGGAATTTGCAGAAGCGGGCAAATGGAATCTTAACAAAGAACCTCTTGAATTCGAAAGTGTGAAATTAGCGACAAGGAGTTATAAATAATGGAACATAAAAAAATAAATTTAACTCTGAAGGTTTGGCGTCAGCAGGATGCAAACGCGAAAGGAAAATTTGCCGATTATAAAGTATCCGTCTCTCCCGACTCATCTTTTCTTGAAATGCTGGATGATATTAACAATGATCTCGAAAAGAAAGGAATGGAACCGATTACTTTTGAAAGCGACTGCCGCGAAGGTATCTGCGGTACATGCGGATTGGTTATAAACGGTCAGCCGCACGGTCCTATTCCGCGTATTGCGACATGCCAGTTGCACATGAGGAATTTCAAAGAGGGCGATACGATTTATGTAGAGCCGTTCCGTGCAAAGGCTTTCCCGATCATCAAAGATCTTATGGTAGACCGCTCAGCAATGGACAGAATCATGGAAGCGGGAGGATTCATCTCCGTTAATACACTCAGCGTTCCCGACGGAAATTCGATTCCGATTCCGAAAGAAGTTGCTTCCGAAGCAATGGATGCCGCTTCATGCATCGGCTGCGGCGCCTGCGTTGCTGCCTGCAAGAATGCTTCTGCAATGCTCTTTGTGAGCGCAAAGGTTTCCCAGTTCGCGCTTCTGCCGCAGGGACAGCCGGAACGCTACATACGCGTCGATGAAATGGTGAAAGCAATGGATCAGTACGGATTCGGAAACTGCTCCAATACCTACGCCTGCGAAGCTGAATGCCCGAAAGGAGTATCTATCAAAAATATAGCAAGAATGAACCGCGACTATTTCATGGCTAAAATTAAATAGCCTTCTTCTCCCGTATCATTCTTAATATCTTCTTTTTACAAATCCCGGCTTTTAAGTCGGGATTTTTTTATCCCTTTTTGGTATAATTGAATTGATTTCCTGCGGGATTGTTCAGTCGGAAAGAAATTCTCTTCTTAACAGATAAATTACTCTATGTTCGAACGTGAAATAAAATTTATTTACGATTTCAATCTGAATAAGGTTAACCGGCTCGGTCCTTATTTCACATTCGAACAATTGGCGGCGGCGGAGCTTCACCCCGCAATATTGCAGTACATATCGGCCGAGATTGATTATCTGATCTACGAGGACAGGCAGAAACTTCTCAAAAATTCCCTCTTCGATTATTCCGGCGAAAAAATTTCATATCTCTTCAATCAGATTTCGGATGAGGTGAAAAGATCCAAACGGTTCTCGCAGGAATATATCTCCAAGCTTATACTGCATGCTTCCTCTTTTAATATCAACTACCTTGTGCGTCCAAAATGGACTCTCACAAAATTTGTTTATGATGAAGAGAGCATAAAATCGTCTAGTGATATCAAGCAGATTCTCAATTACCTCTACTACTACAGGCACATCAGCAAGATTTTAATATCTTATATAAATTCAAAAAAAATTCTCTCCATGAACCTTACGGAATTTGAGGAGCTTCTGGAGCGGACGGACAGGCTCGGCGTTGACAGTTATCTGAAGTCGATTCTTGATAACGCATTGAAATCGATGGGTGAATTTTTCAACATCGGCGAAATTCAGAAAACAAAAATTCCCCTCTCTGCGGTTGAAATGTTTCTTGAAGAGAAGGAACTCGGCAGTTATCTCAGAAAAGTGACGGATCTTCTGGGCGCTGACGGAAACGCCCGCTTCGGCATTCAGGATTACCAGAAGATATTCAACAGCATCATGGAAGAGAGAGAAGAAACACTTCCGCAAGCCGAAATGATGGAGACGGAAGAAACAGAAATTGAAACTCCGGAAAGGGAAGAACCTGCTGTAGAAGAGAGGGAAATTTCTGAGGAAGAACCATATCCGTTGTTAGATGAGACGGAAGAAGAAAAAGCAGATTTGGAAGATCGGGAGGATGTGGAGGAAATTGTGGTGAATTCCGGTATTCATCATGAAGAGGAAAGTGAACCGGAACCGGATGAACCGGAAAGCGAACCGGAAGAGGAGGAGATCATTATCTCCGCTCCCGTGAAATACAGAATTAAAATAAATGAAGACAACAGAATAGAACCTGTTGAAGCGGATGAATCCGCTGAAGAACGCGAACCGGTTCCCGACGAAAATTTTGACGCGGAAATTGATGAAGAGGAAATTGACGAAGAGATTGATGAGGAGAATGAGGGTGAATTTCAGGAGGAATTGGAAGAGAGTGAAGATTTAAACGATGAACCGCGGCCGGAACCGGAGGCATCAGAGGATTTAAGCGGTGAAACGGAAAAAGAAAAATTGGATCCGGAAGAGATAAGCGACGACGATGAAAGCTTTTTAAGATCGCTGCGAGATCAGGAAGAATTTAATTTTGATGACGTTGTTAAATCTGACGATGAGCTTCCATTCGGAAAAACAGTTCATGAAGATTCCGCTGAACCTGAAAATCAAAAAATAAGTGAAGAAAAAAAATCGGAATGGCCGGAGTATAAAATAAACGAAGACGAGATGAATTTTTACAACAGCCATAAAGATGAAGATGAAAGCAAATCCGGCGTGGACCTCACCCACATGCTGGAACACAGAGACATGACAAAAATAATCGAGACCATCTTCGATTATGATATAGAAGATTTTGCAAATACTCTCGACGAAATAACCGGCTGCAGAAATGAAGACGACGCTTTAATAGTAGTGAACCAAACCTTAAAGAACAGGCACATAAGCACTTCTTCCAAAGAGGCGGAACTGTTCAAGACACTGATTTCTCAATATTTCAACCACTGATAAAATGTTTATAGATTATACCAAAATTTATATCAAAGCCGGCAACGGCGGCGACGGCGCGGTCGCGTTCCGCAGAGAAAAATATGTCCCCAAAGGGGGACCCGCGGGAGGCAACGGAGGCAACGGCGGAAGCATAATTTTTACTGCCGATCCGAATCTTACAACCCTTCTCGACTTTCAATATAAAAGAAGATACCTGGCGGAAGACGGCGCGCCCGGAGGCTCCTCTCTCAAAGACGGAAGAGGAGGCAAGGATATTGTAATCCGCGTTCCGGTAGGGACGATTATCAAAGAGGAAAACAGCGAAGAAATTCTTTGCGATCTTGATGAGGCAGGAAAAGAATTTATTGCTGCCAAAGGGGGACGCGGCGGAAAAGGGAACAGCAATTTTGCGACTCCCACTAACAGAACTCCAAGATTTGCCGAGGACGGCAAACCCGGTCCTGAAAAATTTTTAGTGCTCGAATTGAAACTGATTGCGGATGTGGGGCTGGTGGGATTTCCTAATGCCGGCAAATCAACTCTTATCTCCGTCATAAGCGACGCAAAACCGAAGATAGCGGATTATCCGTTCACCACGCTCGAGCCGAATCTCGGAATTGTCCGTTATAAAGATTTTAAAAGCATAACCGTCGCTGATATTCCGGGAATAATTGAAGGCGCGCATCTCGGAAAGGGATTGGGTCTCAAATTTTTGCGCCATATCGAACGCACAAAAATTCTTCTTCTCATGATAGATATTACATCTGAAGATTATGCGGGAGATTTTAAAACTCTTATGGCGGAACTGAATCAGTATTCAAAAGTGCTGAGCAAAAAGAAAAAAATTCTCGCGTTCACAAAATCCGATCTCATCGAACCTCCGGAAGTGAAAAAAATCCTGAAGAAAAAGATACGCGGATACGAAGGACCTCTGCTGGTTATATCGGCGGCTACAAAATCGGGAATCTCTGAATTACTTGATGAGCTATGGAAACAGTTAAACGATTAAATAAGAGTCTCTACTTATTGCACCTGTTTCTTTTTTTTATTCTAGTTCTGGTGGCCGCGGCAGTCGGTTTGATCTCCGGTCCCGTCAGCATCGGCATAGGAGATCTTTTCAATACGCTCCTCTCAAAAAATTCAGATCAGATAATCTCGAATATAATTTTTGACATACGTCTTCCTAGAGTCCTCTACGCAATCGCCGTTGGGGGCGGACTCTCGATAGCGGGAGCGGTATTTCAGGCGGTGCTTATGAATCCGCTTGCAGAGCCGTACATTCTGGGAATTTCGAGCGGAGGCACGTTCGGCGCAATCCTCTCGTTTCTGCTCGGCACTTCATTTTTGGGAACGCAGCTCTTCTCATTTGCCGGCGCGCTCTGTGTTATGTTTCTGGTTTTCATTCTCGGAAAAAGATTCGGCGAGCTTGAACCTAATGTTCTCTTGCTCACCGGCGTTATGATAGGCGCTTTTTTTTCCGCCGCAATCCTTTTGATGATGTCGCTTCTGAACGATTCATTGAGGACTGCCGTATTCTGGCTCATTGGAAATTTATCGATAGCAGATAAAGCGAATTTAAAATTTGTTCTCCCCGTTACATTTATCGTCTCCCTCATTCTCATACTCAATTCGAATAAATACAATCTGCTGAGCATGGGAACGGAATCTGCCAAGATGATGGGCCTGAACACATCTCAATTCAAAAATATTACTTACATTTTAACCAGCATAATGATTGGCGCTCTGGTTTCCGTGAGCGGAATAATCGGATTCGTCGGATTGCTGGTGCCGCATCTGTGCAGAATGATCTTCGGAGCTGATAACAGAATAGTCGTGCCGGCTTCATTTTTTGTCGGCGCTTCCTATTTGGTCCTCTGCGATACGCTGGCAAGAACATTGACCGCGCCTTCCGAAATTCCGGTCGGCGCCGTTACCGCAATCCTCGGCGCGCCCATCTTTATATATCTGCTCAGAAAACGGTTTAATATTTTTTAAATTTTTTAAGGGGTTCTTATGAAAAGCAAAAAAAATAAAATTGCAATCCTCTTTCTCGTTCTGATTTTAGCTGCTTGTTCTGCGGCGATAAATATTTTTTCCGAACAGGACGAAGTGAGTTTCGGAATGCAGATGGATCAGGAGATCAGAAAAAATCCGAAAGAGTATCCCGTCTACACAGGCAATCCCGCCGTTAAAGATTATGTCGATAAAAAAATATTCAGAGAAGTATTAAATTCTCCGCTGGTGGCAAAGAAAAATATCTATCATTATCAGCTGGAGCTGATTCAAAACGACACCACCCTT
>JAKAMT010000008.1 GCA_021812705.1 Bacteroidota bacterium
TATAATTAACGTCGCCTCTTATAACACAATTATACCACACTGAAGAATCTCTTCCAATTTCAACATCGCCTATAATTTTTGAGCCGGGCGCTACGAAAACAGTCTCATGCAGCCGCGGATAATACTCTTTATAAGGGAACAATTTTATTTCTTTTGTCATCATTCAGAAAGATTTTCAGTATAAGCAAAGAAAGAATTATTTTTTAAAACCGCTCAGTTTTTCCGCTTCGCTGAAAAGTGTCATTGCTTTATCAAATTGTCTGTCATTTTTAAGCAGTGTGAGATACCAGCCGTTATTTTTATAGAGATCCCGGGCAATAAATGCCTTCAGTCTGCTTCTTATTAATTCTTTATCGAATGAATAATCTTTTGCATTAAATTTTACTTTCTGAGACTCAGCGAATTTTATAAAATATTTCAATTGAGATTCGTCTATTTGAAAATCAGAGATAAATTTATTCATATTATCTTTAAATTTATTTCTAAGCATAATGCCGTTTTTGTCCAAAAAGTTCCTCACAAAAAGGTAGTAGATGTTATTCATTCTAAGCTGTACAGAATAATCGGTAAGTTTACCGTCGTCTATAATATAATCCGGTGTAATGCCCCCGCCGCCGAATACTGTCCTTCCGTTTTTCGTTTTGAATTTAATCTTACCGGAATCGCTTTCCGATTTATGATCCAGATTAACAACATCGTTTTCACTGCGTGATAAAATATCCTGATAATATTTTTTCTTATCCTTATAATCTCTCTGTATCTGCCTGCCGGATGGAGTATAATATTTGGCGATGGTGATTCTGACGGCAGATCCGTCTGATAGCGGAATTGGTCTCTGGACCAAACCTTTTCCGAATGTGGTTTCTCCTACTATAAGTCCGCGGTCCCAATCCTGTACAGCACCCGAGACAATTTCGCTCGAAGATGCCGATCCTCTGTTCACCAATATAATAAGAGGAATATTTTCATATTTGTATGTTTTTTCGGCGCGGAATTCCTCATCGAATCTTTTCACTCTTCCCTTATTATATACAATCATTTTATTACCGTCGATAAACAAGTCCGCCACATTCGCGGCCTGATTTTCGTAACCGCCCGGATTATTTCTGAGATCAAGGATCAATCTCTTCATCCCTTTTGCATCCAGTTCTTTAAGAGCATTAACCATCTCGTCGGAAGTAGTTTCTGCAAATTTTGTCAGGTTAATATATCCCGTAACAGGATCGACCATTAAAGAAGCATCTATCGAGAAGAGATTAATTTTATCACGCACGATATTAAAATTCAATTTGCTTTTTGTCGAAGGACGGTACACTGTTAATGCAACCGAAGTCCCTTTTTTACCGCGCAGTTTTTTAAATACGTCAGTATTTTTCCAGCCGATGCATTCTTTTCCTTCAATCTTTACAATTCTGTCGCCAGAATTTATGCCTGCGGCTTCACTGGGTCCCCCCGTTATTGGCGATACCACGGTGATAGTATCTTTAAGGATCTGAAATTCAACTCCTATTCCGTCAAAGTTGCCCCTGAAAGTTTCTTCTTCCGTAGTTTGTTCTTCTTTTGAAATATAAACTGTGTGCGGATCAAGTTCGCTGAACATACCTTTTATTGCAGATTCAACTAAACGGTTGGAATTAACCGAATCCACATAATATTCATTTGTAAATTTCAGCACATCGCCGAATTTTTGAATCTGATTTTTATTTGATCCCCAGTAGAGAGAATCGCTCAACTTTATCCCCATATAGATTCCAGCAATGAGGAAAAGAAAGAGATAAGGAATAAGCTTTAAATTTTTTTTCATCATTTTCCTATTTAATGGGTCGCATCTGAGGGAACAGCAACACGTCTCTTATAGAAGGCTGATTGGTAAGCAGCATTACAAGACGGTCTATTCCGATTCCAAGTCCAGCAGTAGGCGGCATTCCATATTCTAGGGCGCGAACGAAATCTTCATCTATCTGATGCGCTTCTTCATCCCCCTCCTCTTTCATTTTTGCCTGGTCTTCAAATCTGCTTTTTTGATCTATAGGGTCGTTCAGTTCGCTAAACGCGTTACAGATTTCTCTTCCGAGCACAAAGCCTTCGAACCTTTCGACTAATCCATCTTTGCTTCTGTGCTTCTTGGCAAGCGGAGAAAGTTCCACAGGGTAGTCAGTCACAAATGTCGGCTGTATCAAAGATGCTTGGATTGTTGCTTCAAAGAGAAGATCGATGAGTTTTCCTTTGCTCTCTCCCCCTTCCATATCAATGTTTTTCGTCTTGAGGATTTTTATTAGTTCTTCATTGGATGCCGCGAGCACATCGATACCAACCTTGTTTTTCAGTTCGTCTACCATTGAAATTCTGTTCCAGGGCGGATTAAAATTTATTTTCTCTCCTTCGATTTCAAATTCTGTTTTGCCGAAAACATTTTTGCACAAATTAGCGACCATATTTTCAAAGAACTCCATCATCCAGACATAATCTTTGTATGCGACGTAAAGTTCAAGCATTGTGAATTCCGGATTATGAGTCTTATCCATTCCTTCGTTTCTGAAATCTTTTGAAATTTCATATACGCCGTCGAATCCGCCTACGATGAGTCTTTTCAGATAAAGTTCATCTGCTATTCTGAGATAGAGTTCTATATCGAGCGCGTTATGGTGTGTTACAAATGGTCTTGCAGTTGCTCCGCCATACAGAGGCTGAAGAATCGGAGTCTCAACTTCAAGCAATCCGTTTTCATCAAGATATTTACGGATCTCTGTGATAATTCTTGAACGTGTCTTGAATACTTGTTTTACATCGGAATTGAGAATCAGATCGAGATAGCGCTGCCTGTATCGAAGTTCTTTATCGGAAAATTGATCATGAATAACTTTATTTCCATTCTCGTCTACAGATTCTTTTGGAATAGGTATTGGTCTGATCGACTTTGTGAGAACCGAAAATGCTTTAGCATGAACGGATATTTCACCGGTCTTAGTTTTGAACACAAATCCTTCTACGCCGATAATATCTCCTATATCGCAAAGTTTGAACACGTCATAATTGTCGCCGATGTCATCTTTTTTAAGATAGATTTGAATTCTTCCCTGGTTATCCTGAATATGAGCAAATGATGCTTTGCCCATTCTTCTGATTGCCATAATTCTGCCGGCTATTTTGACTGTTTGATTTTCAAACTGATCGAAATTATTTTTTATTGTTTCCGAATAATTATTCACATCGAAGTTATATGCGAACGGAAGAATTCCCTTGGCAATTATCTCCTTCAATTCCTGATGCCGATGCTGGATGAGAAGATTATAATCCTGTTCGGTTCCGCCCGCGTTGTTCAATAAGTCATTTTGATTTTCCAATTTACCTCCAGAGAGTGCTTTAAGTGCATTAATTTCTATTAAAATTAACCAGGCGCTGGCATACATTATCTTCAAGATATTTAACAAGTGAAGAAGGCGCCAGATAATTATTTACAATCATTGAGAATGCAAGCATTTCACCGCCGGCAGTTTTCAGATACCCTGATAAAGATGACACATTATTGCTGTAGCCCGCTTTGGCGCGAACATTATTTTCAGCGGATGTTCTTTTCATTCTATCTATCAATGTGCCGTCTACCCCTGCAATAGGGAGCGATTCATAAAATTTAGTGAACTCATCATTCTTGTGCATGTATGTGAGCAGGTTTATAATTTGCCTTGGTGTTACGAGATCTAATCTTGATAAACCCGAGCCGTCTGCCATTATCATATTATCCGTATTAATTCCCATCGAGCTGAAAATTTCCTGACAAGCTTTAACGCCGTTTTCAACGGTTCCATAATTATAAATTTCCAACCCGATTGTTTTTAAAATCTGCTCGCCGTAAAAATTATTGCTATTCTTGTTAAGTTCTTTTATAATTTTTTTTAAAGGCACAGATTTATGTACATATAACGGAGTTAAATCATCCGTCATTACAATTTTCTCAGAAGTTGATAAGCTGCCTGTATGTCCCTGAATAACTATCCCTTTTCTTTCAAATACCTCTTTAACCATTGTCATGAAATATGCCGTAGGATCTGTTACGGAAACATCTTCCAGGACGGGTTTAGAATTCTGCGAGATCACACCCGAGATTTCAATTTGATTTGTTCCTCTCAACCGTTTAACCGAAATCCTGGATTCTACGGAATCGCTGACGGTAGTTATTTTGCCGGTAGTGGAAAAATATTTTGTATATGGGATAAGTGAAACTTTTGCAGGGAAATTTACAATTGACGGTTCAATTTTTACTTCTATGCAGTTGTCGTTGAAGCTCAGCGCGCCGCTTGGTGGTGCAAACCATTCCGATTCATAATCAGAGAGCCAGCCTTTACCTATGCCGACATGGTCGAAATAAGAATCGTCTCCCAGTAAATTGCCGCTAACCACCCAAATCCCCTTAGCTTTCAGAGTATCAGCCCACCGTTCAAAAATTTTGGTCGGGTATCCTTCATCAAAACGGTTTGATATTGTCGGGTCGCCGGAACCTTGAATAATAAGGTCGCCTTTGAGAACCCCCTTTTCCAGATCACCGCTTCCAAAAATATTCGTTTCATACATAAATTCAGAACCGAGCAAAACAAGCGCAGCAGCACTTGTAAACAACTTCATGTTCGATGCCGGTATAAAAAGTTTATCGGCATTTCTTCTGTAAAGAACTTCTCCCGTTTTCAAGGATTTAACAATTACTCCCCATGTGGCATTGCTGAAATTAGGATCGTTAAAGTAGTCGTCCAGCTGATCTCGTAATTCCACCAGATTGCTTAGGTTCGAAGAAGATTTTTTTTCGACGAGCGAATCTTTTTGTTGAGCAAAAGTGGCGGAAGCGATCAACAGAAAAAAGAGGAGATATTTATTTGCCATAAGTTTCATAAACTTTTTGAATTTCCGATCTAGACAGGATGCGGTAGCTTCCGACAGGCAATCCTTTCGCGTTCAATCCGCCATATTCAATTCTGTTCAGTTTATCTACGAAGTAGCCTAGCGCGGCAAACATATTTTTAACAAAATGATTTCGCCCTTCTACAGCGGTGACAAAAACTTTATTCCTGGCTTCCTTAGAGATGAATTTAACTTCCACAAATCGGCTCTTTCTTTTATCAACTAGAATTCCTTTGATAAGTTTCAGCCGATCTGCTTCCTCCAGAGGTTTACTAAGCTCAGCTCTGTAAACACGAGGGATTTTATTTCCGGGATGTGTAAGATAATTTGTAAAATCGCCGTCATTGGTAAGAAGAAGAACGCCTGTTGTATCGTAATCCAATCTTCCCACTGGAAAAATCTTTTGCTTCGTCTCGATTAAATCGAGCACTGTTCTTCTTCCTTTTTCGTCGGAAGTGGAAGTTATATATCCTTTCGGTTTATTGAGAAGAAAATAAACTTTTTTTTCCGGTTTTATTTTTTCTCCGTCAAATTGGATTATATCTATATCCGGATCGACCGTGAAGGCAAGATCAATGACTATTTTTCCGTTAACGGAGATTCTGGCCTCTTTGATGATCTCTTCCGCTTTCCTTCTGGAAGCAATTCCGCATTCTGACAGATATCTATTCAATCTGGTCTTCATCATTCATCTCTGATTCTGATTGTAATTCGCTATCCATTTCAAGTTCATTTTGAGTTTCTTCTTCCAGTTCTGCTTCCGCTTTTTCTTCCATTCCGCTCATCATAATGCGGCGTTTCTGCTCAAGAAAATCCTCATCCTTCATGATCTCCTCAATCTCTCTTGGTTTGGGAAGGTCATTGATGGTGCGAAGGCCAAAATATTTTAAAAATTCGTCCGTTGTAACATAAAGAAGAGGACGGCCAACGGTTTCTGCTCGGCCGCTGATAGTAACAAGATTTTTTTCCAGAAGCGTGTTTAGAGTATAATCTGAGTTTACCCCTCTTATGGATTCAAGTTCAGGTTTGGTAAGCGGCTGCTTATAGGCAATTATTGCCAGAGTTTCTAATGCAGCCTGGCTTAATTTTCTTTTTGTCTTTTCCGTGGATAAATATCCTACATACTTAGAGTGGTCAGGTTTTGTAGCATGAATAAAACCATGTGCAATTTTGAGAATGGTAAAAGCATTCCCGTTTTGTTCATATTTTCTGTTCAATTCATCTACAGAATTCTCCACATCTTCTTCCGTTATTTCCGTGTCCGGACCATCAAGTGCTTTGATTGCAGTAATGATATCTGACGGAGGAATTGGATCGTCAGAGGCGAAAATAAGAGCTTCAATAACAGAGTTATAGATACTATCCATTGTTTAATCCATAAATAACAAAATCATTTAGAGTAACAGATTCTCTCAAACCTATTGTTCCTGCTTTGACCATTTCAAGCATTGCGATAAATGTTACTACAATACGAATCCTGTCTCTCATTTCAATCATTAATTCCAGGAAACTGACGCTCCCCTTCTCGCTAATCCTGGTTGAAATGTAAGTCATCTGCTCATCAATAGTTACATTCCATTTTTTTATCTGATGAACAGGTTCTGCAGGACGGTCCAATAAAGCTTTTTTGAAAGCTTTTATCAAGTCGTAAATGGTAATATTTTTAAGAAGAACTTCATAATCATTTAAAGTTTCCTTGGGATCCTGATCCAAATTACCACGGTAATTATATTTTCTCATATTGGATTCCATGAGGCTCATTTCTTCGGACATCTCTTTGTATCTTTTATACTCGAGAAGGGCCTTCACTAAATCCGCACGGGGATCAATCTCCTCCCCTTTTTCATCCAATTCTTTTGGAAGAAGCATTTTAACTTTGATCTGCATTAAGGTTGCGGCCATAAGAATAAAATCACCTGCTACTTCCAGATCAAGCTGCTCCAACAGATGCAAATAGGTTATAAACTCCTTCGTGATCCGGGAGATCGGAATATCATAAATATCAAGCTCGTCTCTCTTAATGAAGAAAAGGAGCAAGTCGAGAGGACCTTCGAATTCATGTAATCTTATTCTGTACACATTAACCTATCTTCATTTTTTGATGGACTTCAATCATTGTTGATTCTGCAATTTCTTTAGCTTTTGCTTCTCCATCATTAATAATATCTACAACTTTATTTACATTATTTTCATAACTCTTTCTTTTTTCAAGAATTGGAGCCAGCATTTCGTTTATTTTCGAAGCACATTTCATTTTACAATCAACACACCCAAGCACTCCGCTTCTGCAATTCGTATCAATTTCAGGAACTTCAGAAGGATTAAATTTCTTATGATAAGTAAACACAAGGCAAACTTCAGGTCTTCCCGGATCATTTTTCCTCATCTTTTGCGGATCCGTGACTGCTTTTTTAAGTTTTTGTATAACGATATCCGGCGAATCGGAAAGGAGAATTGTATTGCCGACCGATTTACTCATTCGTTGTCCATCCAGACCGGGCAAACGGGCAAAATTAGTCATCTTTGCTTCAGGTTCAGGAAATATGGGAGCATCCTGGCAATATTGCGAATTAAATTTCCTTGCCAGCTCTCTTGTAATTTCTATATGCGGCAATTGATCTTCTCCGACAGGGACCACCTCTCCTTTATACAAAAGTATATCTGCTGCCTGAAGGACGGGATATCCAAGATGTCCGTAGATCAGATTTTCTATATTTAGATCTCTTACCTGCTCCTTTAGAGTGGGATTTCGCTCCAATCTAGCTTTTGTGATGAGCATCGAAAAAATTAAAAACAATTCAGTATGCTCTTTTATTTGAGACTGCCTGAAGATTGGAGATTTTTGAGGATCAAGGCCGGCAGCAAGCCAATCGGTCACCATTTCAATTGTATTTGAGTAGATCTCATCCGTTGAAAGGTTTGTGGTTAATACATGATAATCTGCAATCAAGTGATAATTTTGATATTCATCCTGAAGCGCTATCCAATTTTCAAGTGCGCCCAGGTAGTTGCCAAGGTGCATTTTGCCGGTGGGACGCATCCCGCTAAGTATTCTTTTTTTAGGCATAAATAGAAAAATTTATTGAGCAATTAATTAGATGTGCAAAAATAGTAAAAAAATTAAGTTTACGCCTGGAAAAGATATTGTTTCCAAGTATCTTCCAGTCGGCCGGCGCTATTTCTGATGAACATTATATGATTTGGGGTATATGGCTTAACTTTCAGTTTTAATTTCGCTTCCTCAGCTGTTCTATTCCCCTTTCTATTGTTGCAGGGAAGGCATGCTGCAACAAGATTTTCCCAACTGTCACTCCCCCCTCTGGATCTTGGGATAATATGATCAATTGTCAAAGGGAGGTCACCTCTGCCGCAATATGCGCACTTATGACCGTCTCTTTTTAGAATGTTCCTTCTTGTCAATATGATTTTTTTATATGGAAGCTGAATATAGTCGTTGAGCCGTATTACGCTTGGCCAAGGAAATGAATTTGAGACGGTATTGATTTTTTTCTTTTCGTTTTTAACAACTAACTCAGCCTTACCAAGAAAAATAAGTATGATGGCTTTTTTTACATTGCAAATAGTGAGAGGTTCATAACTTTGATTTAGCAGAAGAACTCTAGCGTTGAGCGATCCATTTGTTCCAAATTTCCGTTCGAAGACTTACCTCCGTTTGTGTTAATACACGACAGAAATATATGAAAGATCTGTTTATGAATGAACAAATATCGTAATTAGACGGAAATAAAAAAAGGCTATCTTTTATTTTTTTGGATTATTCCGCCGGCGAGAAGAAAGCCGTTTTCATCATACAAAACGAGAGACTGACCCGGCGTGATAGCATTTTTAGGTTCATCAAAGCGGATAGAGATCTCATCCAGAGTTGCGTTCAGTACTTCCGCTCTAGATGCTCTATCGTTGTAGCGGATCTTTGCGTAAACAATTTCCCCGTTTTTTAAAATTGACCTGCTGACATAATTAATATCCGATGCCGAACAATAATTCTCCAGAAGTTCTTCTTTATCAGCTATCTCAACAATATTTTTTTCAGCATCAATATCTTTCACATAAACTGCCTTACCTAATGTAACGCCGATTCCTTTCCTCTGACCTATTGTATAAAATGGAATTCCTTTATGCTTGCCCACCTTGGAACCGTGATAAACAAAATCACCGCCTTTAATTCTTTCGACAATATCGGGTTCACGCTCTCTTAAAAATCTTTCATAATTATCATCGGCAACAAAGCAAATCTCCTGACTATCCGGTTTAGCGGCTGTTTTCAATTCTAATTTTTTTGCGATCGCACGCACTTCATCTTTAGTATATCCGCCCAGCGGGAACAGTGTTCTTGAGAGGCTTTCCTGTGTCAGTCCCCACAATGCATATGTTTGATCTTTCCTCTGATCGGTCGAATATTTCAACTTAAATCTGCCCGTATCAGGATCATTCTCAACAACCGCATAATGCCCTGTGGCTACATATTTTGCATCCAGAGAATCAGCTTTTTTAAGCAACTCTTCCCATTTAATTTTTCTGTTGCACACGATACAAGGATTGGGCGTCCTGCCGTTCAGATATTCTTCTACAAAATTATCAATAACATTTTTTTCGAACGCTTTGGTGAAATCAACGGTGTAATGCGGGATTCCAAATGAGTTTGCCACATTTTTAGCATCGAATATCGCATCAAGAGAACAGCAGCCCGATTCATGTTTAGGCGCACCGCCTACTTCCATGAATCCCCAAGTTTTCATCGTTATGCCGATAACTTCATATCCCTGTTTATGGAGCAATGCGGCAGCAACAGACGAATCCACGCCTCCACTCATTGCGACAATTACACGTTTTTCGTTCAACTAAATTTCCTTTCATGTTAAGCTTTAATCTAAACAATAATATTTAAAAATAAGTTTACTTATTGGAATATCTTTCTTGAAAATAACAGCATGCTTCATTTAAGAATTGATTCAATCTTTCAAAGAGGAAAGAACAGCTACACATGTTACATAATTTTCAGAGTGACTCATTGAAATATGAATAGTTTTACCGGGGTTAAGATAATCTTTTAATGATCCGTAGAAATTAACTTTAGGCAAACCGTTGGATTCATTAAATATTTCTATATCCTGCCAGCTGTAAACTTTTTCGGAATCCGAAGAGAGAGCTTTATAGATGGCTTCCTTGGCCGCAAATCTTGCGGCAAGATGCTGATATTTATTTGGTTTTGATAATGAATAATCCAGTTCGACCGCTGTATATATTTTATTTAAGAACGATTCTCCGTATTCATCTACGCTCTTTTTAATTCTTTCGATCTCGATTATGTCTATTCCAACGCCAAGTACCATTTTACCAGCCAGATGCTTTTCCGGATCCGCGGGGATCCGATGATCCAAAAAATAATTTATCATTCTGATCGAATGTTATCCCCTCCAATCTTCCGAGAGATTTAACCATCTTCAATTTATGCCCTCTCCGGATCAGTTCTTGAACAGTCTGATTGCTGAGAGCTCCCTCTTCATATTCAATTTGGTCTGGAAGCCATTGGTCATGTATTTTCAAGGCAGCAATGGCTTCTTCTATGTTCATCTTAAAATCAATCGCATTCAAAATAGATTGAAGCACGGATGTAATAATTGTCGATCCGCCGGGAGATCCTATTACCATAAACAGTTTATCGTCCTTCATGATTATAGTAGGTGTCATGGAGCTAAGCATTCGTTTCTTCGGCTTGATTGAATTCGCTTCACTTCCCACAAGTCCGAATTGGTTAGGTTCGCCCGGTTTTGCGCTAAAATCATCCATCTCATTATTAAGCAAAAAACCCAGACCATCGACCACAATTTTATTCCCATATCCGCCGTTAATTGTATAGGTAGTGCTGACCGCATTCCCGTTTTTATCGGCAACCGAGTAGTGAGTGGTTTCCTCTTTTTCTCGATGATTTGAAATTTCCATCGCTTTTATTTTTGAAGAAGGAAGTGCGTATTCACCGATTTCACTTTTAATCTCTTCCGCACGCTCATCAGAAAGTAATTTATTCACAGGTACATCATAAAAGTCCGGATCGCCCATGTGGGCGGCACGGTCCGCGTATACATGTTTTAAAGTTTCACTTAGAATGTGAATATATTCGGTGCTGTTATGAACAAAGCTGCCAAGATTATATTTCTCCAGCACATGCAACGCTTCAAGAATGCAAATGCCGCCCGATGAAGGCGGGGGCATAGATATAATTTTATATTCCCTGTAAGAACCTGTTACAGGTAATCTTTCCGCAACTTTATAATCGTTAAAGTCATTCAGGGTAAAATTTCCGCCGAACTTTTTTGACTGCTCAATGATTTTTTCTGTTATTTCCCCGCGGTAAAAGGCATCCTCCCCCCTATCCTTAATTAATCGAAGAGTGCGTGCAAGATCTTTTTGAACGAAAAGATCTCCTTCTGAAAATTTATTGCCGTTTTTTGTAAATATTTTTCTTGAAGATTCTATATTTATAAAGTCGTTGTAATAACTGTTCAGCGACTCAACCATTTTTTTATTAAGCACAAATCCGTTTTCAGCAAGATCGATGGCAGGTTGAATAACATTTGAAAGATTCATTGTGCCGTATTTTTTCAGAGCGTAAATCAAACCGGCCACGGTTCCCGGCACGCCTGATGAAGTCCAGCCTTGCTGACTGAGTGCTGGTATAAAATTACCGAGGCTGTCTAGAAACATTTTTTCTGATGAAGCCTGCGGTGCAGTCTCTCTGAAATCAATAGATGTATTTTTTCCGTCGGCCAGATGAATAACCATAAAGCCGCCTCCGCCAATATTTCCGGCAAATGGGAAAGTGACGGCTAGCGCGAATCCAACTCCTACAGATGCATCTACCGCGTTTCCTCCTTTTTTCAATATGGATACTCCCACTTCCGAGGCGAGGTCGCTTGCGGTTACCACCATTCCGTTTTTGTATCCGGCTGGATTTTTACCGGATGGAAAAACTGTCGATGCACTGAGAAATAATAAGAAGCAAAAGAGACTCTTAGAAAATGTGCGCATTAACTTCCAGGCCTTTAGATTTCAGCTGATCAATTAATATTTTGGTAAGCTCTTTGGCTTGTTGAATTGTGAGCTTCAAGTCCGAAATAATTTCGGGATCGTTAATGAGTTTGCCTATGTTATTCTGGCCATTTTCAGTCTTCTCCATAAAACCATTGATTTTAAGCAGCAGTTGATTAGAAGTTTTAAGCACAGAATTAATCGAAGTTATTGTCTGGGAAAGAGAATCTTTATTTGCTTTCATAAAATCATTTGCATTGTTAGCCAATTCATTGCCCGATTTCAAAAGTTTTGTTATCTCTTCTTTATTTGCGATTACAAGTTTGTTCAAATTATCAGTCAGAATAGCGAGATTAGAAACAGATTGTTTAAGGTCCGCGTTGAAATTCTGATCGGTTAAAGTTTTATTAATAGTGACAAGTGAGACTTTAACTTCTTTAATCACCTCAACAAGATCGTTTTGCACGGTGCCGAGCATTGCCATTGCGCTTGCAACATCGCCCAGGAATTCCCCTTTTTGAGTTTTGGAATAATCGATCTCATTATTACGGGTTCCCGGGATGATCTCAATTTTTTTGCCGCCCATCAGATCCAGCATCATTACAGAGAATTTGGCATCTTCCTTCAGGCTAACGTCCTGGGGCAAGGTTAGAACGGTTTCTACAATATTACCGTTTATATAAATCTCTTTTACATATCCTTTTCTCACTCCGTTAAGAGTGACGGGATCACCGACTTCCAGACCTGCCACCGAGCTAAATTCAACTTTAATTTCTTTTTGATGTGAACTTAATGTCCAATTCTTAGCCCAACCTAATACCCAGAAAAAAATAACCAGTCCAAGGAATACGGTTATACCGACCTTAATTTCTGTCTTTCTTTGATCCTTCATAATGCTCTACAAAGTTTTTAAATTTTTGATATTCGAGAGAGTCAATATATTTATCTTTAATGATTTCATTCAGACGTGTGACTACCGACTGCATTCTAGACATAGCAGAATCGAATTCCATCTCTTTATTTTTGACAAAGAAATCATGCAGCTCCGATTTAAGCGAATCGCGATATACATTTTTGGCAGCATCTTCCAATTTTTTGTCATAATCAGAAAGCGCCATCTCCATAATTTTAGTTTTCGAAAAATTTTTGAAAATATCCTTTTTATATTTTACGGTGTATACAATTACTCCGACAATAAGAGTGAATATAATTACAGAGGAAAGGAAGCAGCCTTTTTTCATAAATTATTGCCGATCGATTTTCTCAACTAATATCTTATTGATTCGTTTGTTGACTACTTCTTTCACTGTAAATTTATAGTTATTAATGGCGAAATGAAAACCTTGTCTTGGAATAGTGCCGGCATAACTCAGGATAAATCCGCCGACCGTATCATAATCGTCGTTATCCGAAGAAAAATTATGCCCTAGCAGTTCGTTAAGTTCGTCTATCGAGACTTTACCGAGAATCAGATAATTGTTTTCATCTACTTTTGTGATTTCATTCTCATCTTTGTCGTATTCGTCCCTTATTTCACCTACTATCTCCTCCAAAATATCCTCAAGTGAAATCAAGCCGGAAGTACCTCCATATTCATCAACAACAATACCGAGATGTGTATTCCTATCCTGAAATTCATGAAGAAGGATATTGACCAATTTAGTCTCCGGAACGATAAAAGGCTCATGAGCGATGTTTTTAAGTATCAATGATTTTTTCTTCTCCGGTTCTTTCAAATATGGAAGAAGATCTTTTGCATAAATGATGCCTATAATTTTATCTAGATTCTCTTCGTAAAGGGGGATTCTGCTGTGGCCGGACTCATTAATTATTGCGAGCAAGTCATCAATATTTTCCTGAACCGATACTGCTTTAATATCGACCCGCGGAGTCATAATTTCTCTGGCTGTAACAGTTCCGAAAGATACTATTCCGTGAATGAGTTCGTGCTCTTCAGATTCTATAGTTCCTTTTTCAATGCTCAAGTCTGCTAAATCTTTTATATCGGAGTCTTGCAGAACGTATTTTGATTTATCCAATTTTATTTTGCCAGTAAACAATTTCAGAAGTTCTGCTATAACGGTTGATATCGGATATAAAATAATCGTAATCCAATATAAAGGAAGCGCGAGAATTCCTGCCGACTGGACGGGATATTTTTGAGCCCAGAGTTTAGGAGCGGTTTCTCCAAAGAGAAGGATAAGAATGGTCAGCAAAACAATCTGAATAAAAATAGCGAGTTCGCCGGAAACACCCACAACCGGAGCCAGTTGAAGAGCTATCATAACGGAGATAATAGAAGCCAGCACATTGGCTATTGTGCTTCCAATCAGAATAGTTACCAAAAGTCTTTTAGGATTCTCCAGCAGGTGCTGAATATAATTTCCTACAACTTTTTTTTCTTTTCTAAGATGACGAAGCATTTTTTTGTCAAAAGAAAAAAATGCCACTTCTGAACTTGAAAAAAAAGCAGTGAGGAGAAGACAAATTAACAATACAACAATTTTTGCATAGAGATTATTGTCCAATTACCACTCTATCCTTCTCTATTAACAGGAATTTAAAATGGAAGATCATCATCCTGGGCGGCTGAAGAATCCGAATCAGTCTGAGTGAATCCGCCCGGTTTTTCATACTGGCTCGAATAATTTTCTCCCCCAGATTCTCTGCCTTCGAGAGGAATTAATTTCTCTGAAATAATCTCTGTAACATATCTTTTAATCCCCTCTTTATCTGTATAGTCTCTTTTCTGAATTCTTCCTTCTACGTAAAATTTTTTCCCCTTTTTAAGAGATTCCTTATAAAAATCCGGGATGTTAAAAGACACTACATTATGCCAGGTAGTTTCGTTCACCCAATTGCCGTCTTTACCTTTGTAACTGTTGGAAGTCGCGATAGAAAATGAAGTTACAGAAAGATTGTTCGTGGTGAAACGTGTCTCTGCGTCCTGTCCGAGATTTCCGATAAGCATCACTTTGTTTAAACTAAAAGCCAATTTGCCCACCTTTTATTGTTATAAATGTTTGCCACTCTAAATTTATCATAAATCGTTGAAATTACAAATACCGTAATATTTTGATCAAACCAGTCTAAATTCAATAGATGTAGTAAAGGAGCAATACTGAGAGGGGTATAAGGATGTTGTCAAAATCCTTTGGGCTCAAACCTTCAACTATTGTTGTTATAAAAGCGCATATGAGGAGAAATTCAAAATCTGCTTTTCCAAGAAGAATTAAATTGAAGAAAAAAGCTCCTAATAAACCAAATACAAAAAAGGCCAAACTTCCCTCGAAAGATTTTTCAGAAATTACATTGTACTTATGCTTTCCGAATTTCTTTCCGATAACCGGTGCCATTCCGTCTCCCCAGCCAAGAAAGCCCATAGCTGCAATTGACGCCGGAGAATAGAGCAAAAATGTTCCGGCTATATTCATCACCATTGTAAAATATAAAGGACCTTTAAGCAATTCCCCTCTGTCTCCCGTTCTTGTCATCGTCTTAATTGCCTTATCATCGGGTTTAGCAGTAAATCCTTTTACCAGCAGCAAGACCGTCCAAAGAAGTGCGGGTGCAATGTTCAGGTACTTTGTCCAATCCGAAATATCAAAGAGGGGCCAAAAGATAAGCCATGATCCTGCTGCTATATGCACAATTTTTCTTGAGAGATCCTGCGAGAAACCTTTTTTTACGAAAAAGTCCATTATACCAACAACGGCAAAAACATAAATGAAGGCAAAGATTGTAATGAGTATGTTGTGGAATGCGGGAGACATTTATTCTTCTGAGACTATGAAAGCATCTTTAAATTCGCTTATCTGCTTAATGTTTTTCTTAACAGACTCGGCTTCCTCTCTGGTTGAGAATGGTTTCAATCTCACTACAAATTTTTTATCAATTTCTCTTTGGGTTATATTCATCAGGTAAGGAGATTTGGGCTGAGCATCTTTTATAAAAGCATCTGCTCTTTCTTTCGAGGTGAATACACCTAGCTGAATGTAAAATTTCAATTGCCTGGAAGGGATTTTCAGAGAATCTTTTTCGGTTTTAATCTTGTTTTTTATCTCTTGAGCCTTTGTTATAATTTTAGAGGAATCCTGTTTGGCCGCTTCTTGAAATACCGAAATTTCGGGTTCCTTTATTTGAGACTGCCGCAAAGATTCATCTGATGAAGAGCAACCGAATAAAAGCAGAATATTAATCAGCGCCAGAAAATTAACAAACTTCAAATCGTTCTTTAAATTTATTTTATTAATTGAATTCATATTCCGATAAAAAAAAAGGATGGCAGAGCCATCCTTTTCCCTTACAATTAACTATTAAAGACTGTAGGATAAATTGAATCCGAACAAGTGAGCTGAGTTCATATAAGTTCCATTGAAACCGAATTTAGATGCACCTACTATTCTGTCTGAGAATGAGAGGTACATGTAAGAAAAATCGATACCGATTTTTTGGGTCAATTTTCCGCCGAATCCGAAATTGTAGCCGATTCTGTCTGCATCCGGCAATGTCGGGTCAACATATTCTTCAGGAATAGGATTCTTGTCGTACAACAATCCGCCTCTTAAAGCAAATTCATCTGTTGGTTTATATTCAAAGCCCCAACGAACGATGAATGAATTTTTATAGTTTCTATCAACCGAGTTCGTATATGATCCCGTGAAAGTAGGGCTTGCAGGATTATAGTTTTCAAACGTCACTGCCAATTTATCATAGCTAGTCCAGCCGACATACTGGAAATCAAATGTGGTTGTAAAAGAGTTGCTCGGGAAATAAGCCAAACCGACTGTAATATTTTGAGGAGTCGTAAGCGGAGCGGTGATATTTCCGTTTGGCCATGGAATAGTAATCGGCACTTTAAGAACAGGATGTGTAAATGTGAAACTTGACGGATCACTCACAGCTGTTCCGCTGAAGTTAAATTTCATTTCACTTCTATAGCTGGCACCAACCTGGAATTTGTCTGACACTTTGTACAAAATACCGGCTGTAAATCCGAATGCTGCATCTGATGTTCCATCCATTGTTGTAAGGAATTCAGGATAAAGAGGGCTGACAGCATTTGGGCTTTTCTTTGCAATTTTAACTGTACCAAGAGCAATAACGGGACCGGCACTTACAGAAAGATTTTCAAATAATTTGTACGCTAAAACAGGGGTAAAGAAGAATGTTTCTACTTTTGTTTCAACAGCCAGATATCTTCCAACCCAGTTTTGATTCCATTTTGTTCCAAGTCCATACTGATTTGTAACGCCGAGACCGAAAGCAAGTTTATTTCCAACCTGCTGGGTCACATAGAAATTGATGGGATTGAATACCTGTCCATCCATATCTGTAACTGAATTAGCAGGAGCCGGCGAAGTGTAAGATGCCAGCGGAAGAATCATTGTAACACCAGCCATAAACTGTGTTCCTTTGAGCTGGGTAATACCGGCAGGATTGAAATATAGTGCCGATGGGTCATTTGCCAAGCCGGTGAATGCGCCTGCCATAGCCATTGCGCGGGCACCATGCTCGTTCAATTGAAAGCCGCTTCCATAAGCGGAGTTAGCCATAAAACCACAAATTAGAATTAGAGTAAGTAGTTTCTTCACACAACCTCCTTAGGTTTGTTAAATTTTGTGAAAGAATATAAGTAATTGTTCGCGAAAAGCAAAAAAATTTCTCATTCGATTGTGAGTATAACTGAATCTTTTTCTACCGACTGACCTTCCTTAAAATTTATCTTTGTAACTACACCGCTGGAGGGAGAGCGCAGTTCATTTTCCATCTTCATTGCCTCAAGAATCATTATCGATTCCCCCATCTTTATTTCATCCCCCTCTTTTACTCGTAATTTTAAAAGAAGACCCGGCATTGGAGCTTTGACTTCAGAATGGTGGAAGGCCTTTGCTTTTTTATTCTGAAGTTCGCTTGCAGTTTCTTTAAGCTGTGTTCTGACTGTCGCTTCAAAATAATCGGCATCAATAATAATTCCGTACTTTTCCTGATTAATTTTATTCGCCGTTATCTCGAATACTTTATCACCAAGGCGCAAGACATATGAGTTATTCGCTATTGGAGTAAGATCTGCAGACAGCTTGCGCCCGCCCAATACAACTACCCCTGATAGATCAATTTTTACTGAATATTTCCGCTCATTTATCGTAACTACGAATTCATTCATAAGATTGCTCCCTCCATCTGTTATTACTGCCAGTGAAATTTTCTGAGAGCTTAATTTTCATCTCATTCATTTTCAATAATGCTCCAACCACCGCGGCAATCTCTTCATATTCTCTGTTCGAGTCTTCTTTCCATTTCCCGGGCAAGAGAGGGATAAATTCATTATCCAGGAAATTGATATCGAACGTACCGTCGAGAAAAGTTTTCTGTTTCATTATCCAATTGAACACAGGTATGTTTGTTATAACGCCGCTTATCTGGTATTCACCGAGCGCCCTTTTCATACGTGACATCGCTTCATCGCGGTTGATTCCCCAAGCAATAACTTTTGAAAGCATCGGATCATAGAATACAGGAACTTCACTCTGAACATCTATCCCCCTGTCTATTCTTATTCCCGGTCCAGATGTCAGTCTGTGATGAATGATTTTCCCTGTAGAAGGAGAAAAATTATTGTCAACGTCTTCCGCATAAACGCGGCATTCAATTGCATGGCCGTGAATTGAAAGGTCGGACTGATTCAATAAGAGTTTTTCCCCTTCTGCAATTCTTATCTGCTGTTTTACAAGATCAATTCCTGTAATCATTTCGGTAACGGGATGTTCCACCTGAAGGCGGGTATTCATTTCCAGGAAATAAAAATTTTTATTTTTATCCATCAGGAATTCGATAGTACCGGCGTTATAATATTGGCAAGCTCTTGCTGCTTCAATGGCGGCAGATGTAATTTTTTCTCTGGTAACAGGATCAACCGAAATTGAAGGAGCTTCTTCAATTACTTTTTGATGTCTTCTCTGTACAGAGCATTCCCTCTCAAACATGTGTATATAGTTCCCGAATTTATCACCCAGTATCTGTACTTCAATATGTTTCGGATGTTCTATAAATTTTTCGATATAAACGGCATCGCTGCCGAATGCTTTTAATGATTCATTTCTAGCACGTTCGAAAGATTCATCGAATTGATCGGGAGAATCGACTTTACGCATCCCCTTTCCGCCTCCTCCGGCTGCAGCTTTAAGCATAACCGGATAGCCGATTTCTAACGCATATTTTTTCCCCTCTGCAGAATTATTGAGCGGTTCAGTTGTTCCTGGCACAATAGGAACATTATTCCGTTTCATTAATCTTCTGGCGGAAGTTTTTTCCCCCATCATTTCGACAGATTTGGATGATGGACCGATAAAAATTATTCCCGATTCTTCAACCATTTTAATAAACTGCGAGTTTTCAGAGAGAAATCCGTAACCGGGATGTATTGCATCTGCGCCGATTTTTTTAGCCAAAGAAATTATTTTTTCTTTATTGAGATACGATTCACTTGCAGGAGATTCACCTATCAAGTAAGCTTCGTCAGCCCTGCGAACATGCAGCGCATTCTTATCCGCATCAGAATAGATTGCGGCCGAAATGATTCCCGATTCGCGACAAGCTTTGATAATTCTGTGCGCAATTTCGCCACGATTGGCGATTAATATTTTTTTTATCATAATTTTATTTTAGTTCAACTATGGTTATTCCGTCGCCGCCGAACTCTATGTTTGCAAAATAATAATTTTTTACTGAACCGTTATTCCGCAGCAATCCCTGAACCAATTGTTTAAGTGCGCCTGTCCCCTTGCCATGCAAAATTTCAATCCTATCCAAACCGCTCATAAAAGCATTATCGATGAATTTTATAATTTCGAACTCGGCTTCGTCAGCACGTTTACCTCTTATGTCCAATCTGTACATTAAATCATTCTGGTCCAATTCAAAGGATTTGTAACGGGAAATTTCTTTTTCACTTTTTTCGGCTTGAACAAGATCAGAATACTTTGTTTTCATCTTCAAAGCGCCTACTCTTAAAATGGCTTTGTTTTTTTCGATCTCAATTTCTTCTATTATCCCGGTTGTATCTGTATCTTTTATTTTGGCGTTATCGCCTATTTTAAATTCTTTCTTTTTTACTTGAGGCGATGATTCTTTCTTAAAGATGAACTGGCTTTCTTTTTTAATTTCTTCAATTTTCTTCTTTTCTTCTTTCACGACCTCTTTTTTTGCCTGAGATTCTCGAATATTTTTAACTGCCGTTTCAATTTTTCTGTTTACTTCCGTCAAGTATGATTCAGCCTTCTCTTTTGCCTCTGCCAAAATCTCTTTTTTCTGATTTTCCAACTGTTCAATTTTTGTCTGATACAATCCAGTAAGGCCTTTCAGCCGTGCGTTTTCCCGTTCGGATTTATTTAGCTGTTCTTTCAACTGTTGAGACTGTTTTTCAAGTGAAATCAAAAAATCCTCAATCTTCGTTTTATCTGTATCGAGGTACTCTTTAGCTAAAGCAATAAAATTTTCATCAAATCCTATCCGGTTTGCAACTTCGAAAGCATAACTGGAACCGGGTGTGCCCTGGTTAAATCTATATGTGGGTTTTAAGTGTTCTGTATCAAATTCCATCGATGAATTCTGAAAGCCGGGAAGCTGGTTTGCCGCAATTTTCAATGAGCCGTGATGCGTAGTCGCTAAAACCTTAGCGCCTTTCTCTTTTAATTTAATGAGCATTCCGGCTGCAATGGCAGCTCCTTCCGAAGGATCCGTTCCCGTACCAATCTCATCTAGAACTATTAAAGTTTTATTGTCTGCTTCTTCGATTATTCTTTTAATATTTTTGAGGTGAGAGCTGAATGTACTGAGATCATCCTCAATCGATTGTGCATCACCGATATCAACAAGAACTTTTTTGAAGAAATGGAGATTGGAATCCGGATGAGCCGGTATTGGAATGGCTGATAGAGCAAGACAGACTAGCAGTCCCGCTGTTTTAAGAGTTACCGTCTTTCCACCTGCGTTTGGTCCGGTAATTAAAACAATATTTATATCATCTAATTTCAGATCCATCGGCACGGTATTCAATCTTCCTATTCTTTTCAGGAGCAGAGGATGGCGTGCGTCCAAAAGAGAAAACGGTTTTTCCTCGTTAAATTCGGGATGAGTGCCAATTATTTCGATCGAATATTTTGCACGGGAAAAAATTGAATCAATTTCAGAAATAGCAGCCAGAGAATTTTTCAATTCGCTAAAATTATTTCCGATTTTTTCCGTCAAACCTCTGAGTATCTTTTCTATCTCCCGTTTCTCAGCAAAGCTTAGAGAGAGTATTTCGTTATTCAGTTCGAGTGTTTCCTCAGGTTCGATGTAAACAGTTTGACCCGTAGAGGACTCGGAATGCACAAAGCCGCGTACATGCCTCTTGTGTTCGGATTTCACAGGGAGAACAATCCGGCCATCTCTTTGAGTTATGTATTCTTCCTGAACCAGATAAGAGTCGCTTAATTTTTTAAGTAATTTTTGGACTTGTTTGCGTAGAGAGGCCTCTTTTTCTCTGATCTCGATTCTTATCTCGCGCAGTTTAGAGCTGGCATCATCTTTAATCTCGCCGTTTTCAGTAAACACTTTACCTATAAAATGTTCAAAAACTTTATCGACGAATAGATTTTTTGTCAGCTCATCAAGTGTATTAATTCCATCATCTTTTGTTTTGAGGAACTGGAAAAGTTTTCTTGATGTTTCGGCCAGCCTCAGAACATCTATAATGTCTTTGGCCTGCAGTACAGTTCCTTCTATTCTGCTTCGAGATAATGCTTCATTAAGATCCGGTATGAATTCAATCGGAGGGATGTCGTTATTAATGAGTATTTGTTTGGCCTGTTCTACCCGTTTGCCGGTTTTAACAATAAGATCTATATCCGAGAACGGTGTGAGATTTCTTATAAGACCTTTCCCATTTTCCGTGATGCAGTATCTCGAAACGTGGTCTATAACTTTTTGGTATTCCAGTTTCTCTAAAACTTCTTTGGAAATCATTTTTTATTCTTTGATGAATCTAATTTTGGATTTGGGTCCTCGTCTTTATTCTCAATGTATTTTATAAGATAATCCGAAGCCTTTGAATTTTTACCTGCAAGCAGATCAACAGATTTTGGAATTATATTGAGCACAAAATTATAGCTGAACGAGGCAGATGCCTGCTGTCTTGCCGGTATGCTGAAAATATTAAGGAACAAAAAGACTGCGCTTAAAAAATAAATTATTTGAACAGCGCCTATTATACCTCCCAAAAACTGGTTAATAAATTTATTCACCTTATCGAACGGATGAACAACTCTTTTGATAAGCGAAGCAATTAAAAGAATTGCTAAAAAAATAACTACCCCGGCAATCATACTGGAAAGATATTCGTCATTGTTAAAAAACGGCGTGATAACTCGACCTAATTTAGAGTAAAACTTAAAGGCGACAAATACAGCTACTATGAAACCGATAAGCCCTATAATTTTTCTTACCAGACCGTCCTTAAATCCGAGTATAAATCCTACGGCAAGAACGACCAGAATAATATAATCGAGATAGTTCAAACAGCACTCAGAATTTTTTCAACAACTTCTTTTATAATTTTCCCATCCGCTTTGCCTTTCATAGCTTTTGCTGCCGCCGGCATCAGTTTAGGGAAATCCTCTTTGTTTTTCGCGCCCAATTCACCCGCAATTTTTTTCACTTCATCTTCTATTTCTTGAACAGACAATTGTTTAGGAAGATATTCTTCAATTATCTTCAGTTCTGCTTCCTCTTTTTCCGCAAGTTCATCTCTGCCCCCGTTTCTGAACTGTTCGATTGATTCTTTTCTTTTTTTGGATGCCGAAGTTAAAATTCTTAGTTCATCATCGGGAGTTAACTGCCTGCCGGTTCCGCTCTTCTCGAACTCGAGTATGAGGGCTCTTATGGATCTTATAGTTTCAAGGCGAACTTTATCGCCTGATTTCATGGCATCTTTTAAGTCCTGATTAATCTTTTCAGTCAGATTCATTTAGTTCCTCCTCAATATCAAATATTATGAGTACAAAATAACGAAATTGAACGACACTAATCGGAAGAATCATCCATCTGAATAATTTTTCCTGTCACTTTTTCATCGTCGAAGATGGACTTTACCAACCGGCAGATTTCTAATGGACTGACCAATTTTTCGGGACCAGATATCCATTCCCTGTTCGCTGGAGTATCAATTGCAAACGGAGCAACTGCGTTTGCCCGCAGATTGATTTCTGATCCTTCCGCGGCTAAGGATTCAACAAGCATATTCAATCCAGCTTTTGAAATATTGTATGCCGCTTTCCCTTTAGTGGCTTTTAAACTTGATTGAGAGCTAATGAAACAGATGGAGCCGCTCTTAATTTTTTCTGTCAGTCTCGCGAAATATTTGGCAATAAGAAATGAAGTTTTCAAATTAACATTTATCATCTCATCAAACTGTTCAGGCGATGAATCTTTGATCATGGCCCCACCTTGAAATCCGCCGATAGTTGAGAGCAGATGGTATTCGCTATTTTTGTCTATCTCGACTTTGGAAAATGCCTTTTCGATTATCTTTTCATCCGAGGCATTTTCTATAACCAGAACGCGATTATTTTTATCCGATACCGGAAGATCAAATTCTTTTCTTGCAAAGAAATAACAACAATCGTACTCTTGATCTAAAAAATAGTCAACGGCAGTTTTCCCCAAAGAGCCAGTTGAACCGAAGAGGAGAAATATTTTATTGCGCTTCATTTTTTTCTTTCATTTTAAATTTAGCCCCGACGGGGAAATGATCGCTGAATCCTCCGATATATTTTGATCCTTCATAGGTAGGAATTGCTCCTCCCTTTCTCCGTCCCGACTCATAAATTATAAATTGGGGTTTAATTATTTCGAATGAGCCGCATTCGTAACCCGAATTATTTCCAAAGACGAAATTGGGAGAAATTATAATTTGGTCAATCATCTCATACTTGCCGTTATATAAATACGAACCTTCGCCTTCTGCAAATTTTTTATATGACAAATTAAGGAGCGAGTTGCCGTCTGATGATCCGCAGTCGAAATCTTTTGCACCGAGAGTTCCCGTAATCGATTCATTATCAGGCTCGTCATTAAAATCTCCGAGTATAATCACATTATTTTCCTTCTGAGCAAGCTTAAGAGAGTCCAGACTTCTCTTTAATACGAAAGCAGTCTCAACTCTGTTGATATTTGATTTCTCTTCACCTCCCAATCTTGACGGCCAGTGATTAACATAAAAATGGACCTTCTTTCCGGTCTTCTTATGTATCAAAATTGTATGCAGAATATCTCTTGTAGGCGAATGTGTGGGGAGCTCAACATGTATGGCTTCCACACTATCGATTGTAAATACAGATCTGTCATAAATCAATCCGACATCAATTCCTCTTCTGTCAGGAGAATTCCGATGAACAATCACATAATCGCGGTCCCTCATTTTATAAATTAAGCGCTTCATTACCATAATATTTTCTATCTCTTCCATCGCAAGAACATCCGGTCCGCAGCCTTTATTCATGTAATTAATCACTTTCACCAAATTTGTTAATTTCTGTTCGAGCCTATCATCAGTCCAATTTTTATTGGACTCCGGCAAAAATTCTTCATCATTGGTCAATGAGTCATTCTGCGTGTCATATAAATTTTCCATATTCCAATTAGCCACATAAAAAGAATCAATTTTTGCATTTTGCGCGGAGATTATTACAGGAAGTAAAAGAAGAAATATCAAGCTCTTATTTATTCGCATTTAACCACCTTAATTTTTGAAGTTTTTGTAGGAATCTAAGTATATTCTCGAGTGAAAATATAAATAAAAAAGAAGTGCGAGATAAGATGGCAATTCAAGAAAATAAAAAATCCGGCAAGAAAGCGAAATTTGTAATTATTGATGCTATGGCCCTTGCGTATAAAGGTTATTATGCTTTTATCTCCAGACCGTTAACCACTGCTTCGGGCGAACCGACATCGGCGGTTTTCGGTTTTCTTAATCAGCTATTTAAAATAATTGAAGATACAAAGCCGGATTACCTTGCTGTCGGATTCGATTCCAAAGAAAAAACATTCAGGCATGAGCGGTATGAAAATTATAAATCATCACGTCAGGCAATGCCTGAGGATATGATTCCGCAGATTCAGAGAATCAAGGAAGTAATTGAGGCGTTTAATATCCCAATCTACATTCTCCCAGGGTATGAAGCGGATGATTTAATTGGAACCGCACTCAAGGAGGCTGAGCAAAAAGGATTTGACTGCTACGCAATTACGCCGGACAAAGATTACATTCAGCTTATCTCCCCGAATATAAAAATCATAAAACCGGGCAAATCGACTGATGAAATTATTATTCTGGACGAGGACCGGATTAAAGAAGAGATGGGATTCGAGCCGATTCAGATGATAGATTATCTTGCCCTCGTAGGCGACTCTAGCGATGACATTCCGGGAGTTGCCGGTGTAGGTCCTAAAACCGCGGTTCCGCTGATTCAGAAATTTAAAACACTCGAGAACATCTATAAAAACATCGACCAGATAGAAAAAGCCAGTCTTGTAAATAAATTAACAGAGAACAAAGAAAACGCATTTTTGTCAAAAGAATTGGCTACGATCAAGACTGATACCCCCTTCCATATGAATTTTGATGATGCCAAATTCCATAATCCCGATATCGACAGACTCCTTAAATTATTTTCGGATCTTGAGTTTAAATCTTTTCCTGCCAAGCTTAAAAAAATTTTTGAAGAGGAAGAGACCCTTTCTGATAATTCGACCGAGTGGACGGAGAAAAAAGATAGCGACAGTATTCAGCAATCGCAGGACACAGATGTTTTCGACAGGAACAAAGTAAAATACAAGCTTATATTAAAAAAAGAGGAAGCCAAAAAACTCGCCGATAAATTGGCGGAGTCTGATCTTTTTGTTTTCGATACAGAAACCGATGGATTGGATACTCTTAATATCAAATTGGCCGGATGTGCATTTTCTCTAAAATCCAAAGAAGCATTCTTTATAGCTACAAATCCCCACGCCGAATCATCATCTTTGTTTGAATTTGATCTGGTAGACCGGCTTCCGGTTAACGATTTCGTAAAAATATTCAAACCTCTTTTTGAAAATGATGCCATTAAGAAAGTGTGTCAGAATGGAAAATTCGATATTGGAGTGTTGCGCCATTACGGAATTGACGTTAAAAATTTTTTCTTCGATACAATGCTTGCCAGCTATGTTATTGATCCGGACGAGAAACACGGGATGGATGAGCTTTCTAAAAAATATCTGAGCTACACTCCTATCCCGCTTACAGATCTTATCGGCTCGAAAAAAAATCCCGATAATATATTTACCGTCGATGCAAATCAGCTTTCCGATTATTCCTGCGAGGATGCGGACATCACTTACCGTTTATATGAATTGCTCTCAAAGGAATTAAAAAAAGAAAAATTAGAAAAGCTTGCTTATGAAATAGAATTTCCGCTTGTGCCTGTTCTGGAAGATATGGAACGAACCGGCGTGAGAATCGACATAAAAAGCTTAAAGGAATTCAGCGATCAATTAAAGCAGTATCTTGAAAATTATTCATCGGAAATAATAAGGCATGCGGGAGAAAATTTCAATATCAACTCAACGCAGCAGCTTCAAAAAATACTTTTTGAGAAATTGAATCTTACTCCTACAACTAAAACAAAAACAGGATATTCTACAGACGCTAAAGCCCTTGAATCATTGAAGGGATCTCATCCCATAATTGATGTGATTTCAGATTACAGGCAGGTTTCAAAATTAAAATCGACTTATGCAGATGCATTGCCGCAATTGATACATCAGAGCACCGGCAGACTGCATACTTCATATAATCAGGCGGCGGTATCTACAGGAAGGCTCTCAAGCAATGATCCTAATCTTCAAAACATACCTATCAGGACAGAGTTGGGAAAAGAGATAAGAAAAGCATTCATACCGCGAGATAGTAATTATCTTATACTCTCAGCAGACTACAGCCAGATTGAGTTAAGAATCATGGCCAGCATTTGCGGAGACGAGACATTAAAGAATGCCTTCCGCGATGGAGAAGATATTCACCGCCGCACCGCCGCATTGATATTCCATGTGGATCCTAAAGATGTAACAGGCGATATGAGACGCAAAGCCAAGGAAGTAAATTTCGGAATCCTTTACGGACTGGGACCTTTTGGACTGAAAACCAGGTTGGGCATATCTCAGAGTGAAGCGAAAGCGATAATAGATGATTATTTCTCCTCTTTTAAAAGCGTAAGAAATTTTATGGATGCTTCGGTTTCAAGCGCTAAGAAAAAAGGATATGCGGAAACACTTTACGGAAGAAGAAGATTTCTTAAAAACATCAACAGCAAAAACAGAATACTCCAGCAGTTTGAAGCGAGGGTCGCGGTCAATATGCCGATACAGGGAACGGCTGCAGATATGATTAAGATTGCGATGATTAAAATTCATTCGGAACTGGAGAAGAGAAAAAGCAGAACTAAAATGGTCCTTCAGGTTCATGATGAACTAGTGTTTGATGCACACAAGGATGAAATTGATGAATTGAAACCGCTGATAAAGGAATTGATGGAAACCGCGCTGCCTTTGGAAGTGCCCATTGTTGCTGAAACAGGGATAGGAATTAACTGGCTTGATGCACATTAATAAAGCGGAAATATTCCGAATCAAAAGGAAGCAGATTCAAAAATATTTCCGCTTCTATTTTTAAAGATGGGCTTTAAGATAATTGATACTGTCTATAGAAGTCGGATCAAACCCTCTCATAACCGCATAATAATATGTGGTCCAGTCTCCAAGATATATCATATCTATCAGTCGAAGTTTTGCGTTCGCCTCATGGCTAACAACATCGATTATTTCTGCTCCGGCTTTCCTAACCATTTCTGAAGTGAGATCATATCTTTTCTTAACCTGAAGATGATAATCCTCATCAAGGATATTTATCAATTTAAAATTCATCTGAGTTTTGTACCCTTCCCAGCCTAAGATTTCATTATGGTTTAATTCCGGCAGATAGCCGAAGAAAGCATGCTGTTTTGCATTTTCATTGAACTGCCCTTTCCATCTTGTTCCCACTACAGAAGTATAGTCGCTGACAGCATAAACCAGAGGCACAAATCCCAACAACTTTTCAGCAATCTCGACAGCTTTACTAGCCGGTTTAGATAATTCAACAGCTTTTCTTTTGAGCAAATCGATTGCCTGGTTCACTGCATCTGTTTGGCTTGGAACTAATTTTAGCGCGTGAACGGTTTTAAGCAATGTGAAAAAATTTATCCATAATGCGAAACGTGGCTGGTAGCCTTTCAAAAGTTTACCAAATGGAATATTATTCGCCTTGGCAATCTCTTCAATTTTTCCGCCGGTAGATACGCATACTATCTGACATTTTCTTTGGATGGCTTCTTTGAGGGCTGAAATTGTTTCCTCCGTATTTCCCGAATAAGAAGAAGCTATGACCAGAGTATTTTCATTTGCATATATCGGAAGTTCGTAGTTTCTATTCACTGTGTACGGATAGTTCAATTCACTGCGGAGATAATTTTGAAGAAGTTCACCTCCTATGGCCGACCCTCCGAGTCCGGTTAGCACAATATTTTTCACCTTAGAGCTGTCTATCGACGACAGGTCAAAATCATTTCCCCACGCATATTCAATCTGCTGATAAGAATCACTCAGAACCTTGAACTGATTAGCTGTATCTAATTTTGAAATCATTTCCTGCAAATTCATTTTTACCTCAGTATAAGTTTTTAATTTGATCTTTTTCTTTGTTATTATAAAATTGATGCAAGCGCGTGTTTATCTCTTTTTCGGATTTGAACTGAAGACATTCTTCCGCCAATGATTTTAGTTCTTTGTACGAAAGATTTCTTATTATTTTTTTGATAAGCGGAATCGCCGATGCTGAGACGCTTATTGTATCTAAACCCAAACCGATAAGAAGCGGAACTGCAAAAGGATCTGCTGCCATTTCTCCGCACAAACTGACCGAGGCGCCTGCATTTTTTCCGCCGGTAATTATATGATGAAGAGTTCTCACAACTGCCGGATGGAACTCCTGATAGATGCCAGATACAATTTCATTGCCTCTGTCAACCGCAAGGAGGTACTGAATAAGATCGTTGGTGCCAATGCTCACAAAATCGACTTCTTCTGCAAAATCTTTTATCAGTACGGCTGCGGAAGGAATTTCTATCATAATTCCTAGGCTCATATGTTTATCAAAAGCCCTGCCTTCTTTTTTAAGTTCTTCTTTACATTGACTGATAATTTCTTTCGATTTTTTTATCTCAATAATCGATGCGATCATCGGCAGCATCAGTTTCACGTTTTTATGTGTGCTGGCGCGAAGAACTGCGCGTATCTGCGATTTAAAAAGCTGCGGATTATCAAGAAGAAGACGAATACCCCGCCATCCCAAAAACGGATTTGGCTCTTTAAGGTCTACAGGAAGTACTTTATCTCCTCCGATATCGAACGTTCTGATAACAACATTGTTCGGATAGATTCTTTCAGCAATTTTAGTATAAGCTTTATACTGCTCTTCCTCATCCGGAAAAGCCTCATATTCTTCAAACAGTTGTTCTGTCCTTACCAGTCCTATACCTTTGGCGCCATTCTGATTTACGACTTCAACTTCGTCAATTAGTTCCAGATTTGCCATGAGCTGAATTTCAACGCCGTCTGTAGTGGAGGCGGGCAGTTCTTTAAGCTTCACCAATTCTATATCAAGTTTTTGAAGCCGGGCAATTTTTTTCTGATAATCGCCCAACTGTTTTTCTGTAGGATTAAGAATGACCTCCCCTTTATAGCCGTCGATAATTAGAAGATCGCCGTCTTTAATTCTATTTGACGCGTCATGCAGACCCACAACCGCGGGAATATTAAGAGAACGCGCTACGATTGCCGCGTGCGAGGTTAATCCGCCGAAGTCAGTAACGTATCCCTTCACATTCACTCTCGAAAACAATACAGTATCAGAGGGAGTAACAGATGTTGTAACCACAACCACATCGCTTGTGATTCTTGATTTCCATTTTTTCTTTTTCAGATTTCTGACTATTCTGTTTTTGATATCCTCAATATCGTGCGATCTTTCTCGCATATAAGTTTCGTGGGAAAGATTCATCAAGTCGGTATATTTTGATATTTCATCGTGCACAATGAATTCAGGCGCACGTTTCTCATTACGGATCCTATCTTCAATAGTCTTTACCAGAATTGGGTCATCCAGGATCATTATTTGAGCTTCAAAAATGGCGGCTCTTTTATCACCCAGTTTATCAACTGCCAAAGAAAATATTTTTCTTAATTCTTTCTTAGATTTTTCCAGGGCGACATTCAAATTCTGCAATGCATCCTCAACATCGGAGATTTCGTCATTAACAATCTCCTCGAGTTCTTTTTTGTAAAGGAATGCCTGAGAAATAGAAATCCCAGGTGCAGCGCCGATACCTTTTAAAATATTTTCAGCGTCAGATTTCATTTTATAGCTCGTCAAATCCTCTGTTAAAATAATCTAAAATTTCCTTTGAAGCCGCTTCTTCGTCCGCTCCGTCGAAAATAAGAGTTATTTCAGAACCTTTTTCTGCGGCAAGAGTCATTACACCAATAATACTTTTACCGTTAATGTGTAATCCATCTTTATTCAAATAGAATTCACATTTATACTTTGAAGCTAATTTAACAATATTTGCAGCGGGTCTGGTATGCAGACCGGCATTATTTATAATTTTTGTTTTAACTTCTATCATTTATTCCTTTTTATCAAAATGTTCGCAAGCCAGAGTAATAAATCTTTCCCTTCGTTATCGGGCAAAACGGATAAATTTCTCACCGCTAATTTAGTGTATTTAAGAATTTCCCGCTCGGCATCATTAATTACTCCAAGCTTAGAGTAGAGGCTGCGGTAAATATCAATTTTGCTTCTTTTAATCCCTTTATTTTTAACAATATCCAGAAGCAATTTTTTATCAGCGCCTTTAGCCTTTTCAAATGCCCTCAGGAATAAAAATGTTTTTTTCCCTTCTACCAGGTCAATTCCCACTTTTTTGCCAAATTTTCTCTCATCTGCGATTATGTCTAGCAGGTCATCTTGAATCTGAAAAGCCATTCCCAGATTCTTGCCGTACTCCGAAAGTGATTTTACTATAATCCTATCCGCATCGGCAAGTTGCACTCCAATTTTGCAGCAATTCTCTAACAGAGCCGCAGTTTTTTTGTAGATCATAATTTTGTATTCTGAAATTGAAACATTTTTACGCACTTCAAATTCTTTGTCCATGCTCTGCCCTTCGCACACTTCAATAATGCCCTGTGTGAAGGAAGAGATCACATCGCTTCGGCCGGAAGAACAGTCCAAAGTCAGATTTTTGTAGGCGTGAGCAATCAAATTATCGCCGGCAAGAATGGCTGTGCTGAGATCATATTTTTTATGAAGTGTAAGTCTTCCCCTTCTCATATCTGAATTATCCATTATATCATCATGTACGAGAGTAAAATTATGAAGCACTTCAACTGCGACAGCTGCATTTGATACAAAACTGAAATCTGCACCGGCGGCCTTAGCAGAGAACAAAAGTAAAATTGGACGAAGGTGCTTCCCGCCGCTTTGCAAAATATATGAGCACGGTTCATATAAAGAAACCGGCTCGTGATTTTTTAGAAGCGAACTCAAACGTTTTTCTATTTTGACAGATTCTGCTAAGAAAATTTTCTCGCAAATTATTGAATCAAGCCTCAATACATCTCCTTTTCCCTTATAAGGGGAACTTTTTTTAATTTTTTTATTGAATCTGAACCTGTTAAATACATAATTTTTTTTACAGTCATGAACCATGATTTTATAAGATCAATTGTACCATCAACATCTTTTTTCATCAATTCGACCAAAATGGTTCTCGCAGAAGCTGTTAGATCCGCACCAAGCGCAATGGATTTTGCTATATCAATTCCGTTATTAATTCCGCCGGAGCCTATGAGGGTGAACGAGTATTCTTTTTTCAATTCATTTACTGTTCTTATGCAATATGACGTAGACAACCCCCACTCCCTGAAATAAAGATCTTTTTGGTTACTTCTAAGCTGCTCAACTGCAGCCCAACTTGTTCCTCCGGCGCCAGCAACATCGATTCCTCTTACACCGGTTTCTAAAAGTTTTCTGGCTGCAGTTTTAGAAATGCCCGACCCAACTTCTTTTGCAATTACCGGCACATCAATTTTTTTACAGACCAATTCTAAGTTTTTCATCAATCCTGAGAAGTCCGTCTCTCCCTCAGGCTGAATAAGCTCTTGTAAAGGATTTAAATGCACAATTATTGCACGCGCGTTGACCATATTAATAATCTTATTAAATAAATCGGCCGGATCCTTAGACTTGGCCACTTGGGCGGCTCCGATATTTCCTACGATTGGAATGTTTTTAGCTACATCTTTTACCACTCTATAAGAATAGTAGTTATTTTTTTCTTCTAAAGCATGTCTTTGGCTTCCTAAACAAAGGGGAATATTCAATTCCTCAGATACAACAGCCAATTTTTCATTTATTCTCTCTGCCTTTTTGGTGCCTCCAGTCATACTGGAGATCATAAACGGAAAATCTATTTTATTCCCGTAAAACTCACCCGATAGATCAATTTTCTTTATATCAATTTCTGTGGGAGCATAATGCTCAAATGAATATTTCTCAAACCCGGTCGTTCTTTCAGAAAATTCTACTTTACCTGAAATGCACAATTCTAAATGATCTTTTTTGCGATCGGCAATCTTGTTTTTGCTCATTTTCAATATTTTTTTTGACTATTTAACGGATTAAAATAGGAAGTTTATCTAAGCATTAATAATATATTAGATATTAGAATTAAGTTACTAAATAATAATTACTTATCGTATTTAGTTAATAAAATTAATTGATTCAAAGGGAAAAGGAGAAGAAAACCTCAAAGCACCTTTTCAGAATAAGGTTTTAAGAACTTCCAATAATTTTTCTCTTAGCAACGGCTTCGATACGAACTCTGTGAATCCGGCAGCGACAAAATTGTCTCTTGCTCCCGGTTGAACATATGCAGTAGATGCAATGATGGGGATATCCTTTAATCCGGGCATCTTTTGAATGATTCGCATCGCATCTAAACCATTGTATTCACCCTGAAGATTTATATCAATTACAATGAAATCGAATTTCTTTGTTTTAAGCAGCGGAAGAGCACTCTCGAAACTTTGAGCGAATTCAATGCTTTTCAAATCCTTAAATTGCACTTTGAATAGCATCTGAGAATCCAACTGATCCTCAAGATAAAGACATGATAGTTGCGTAAGGTCTATACTTTTTGAATCTTTTTCATTCTTCTCTGTATGGTCATGCGGGATTCGATCCGCCAATTTTTGTGACGATTTAATTTCCGGCTTTTTGTCCGCAGTTTGAACATCCAGCTCAATACTTTCTTTTTTACCGGAGATAAATTTAGAAGGGAGAACAAGTGCAAATTCTTCCGGCTCCCCTCCTCTATTGATTGTTTCCTTTTTAACTGAAAGAATCTCAATCAATTTTTTTGCAAGTTTAACCGAAAATCGTGAGAAACCGTAATTCCTTCTGCTCATTGACTCGTCAGCAGAAAATATGTCAATCATTGCCCGCAACAAAAACGGAGTTATTAAATTTGAATTATCCTTTATTTTAACAGCTACAGAATCGGCATCGTAATTCGAGACAGAGAGATACAATGAATTCTCTTTTGTAATCTGAATCGCAAATTTCAAAAACAGACTGAGGAGTGAGGATAATTTTGCCTTATCTGTCTCAATGGCTATATCCGAAGGTACCGATGCAAAATCGATTGTCACCTTTTTATCTTCTACTGCTTTGCGCGTATTCTCTTTTATATCTTCGATAATATCCGATAACTTAAAATTTTCCGGTCTGAATTTTATTATTTTCTGTTCTAGAGTAGAGTACTCTACGGCATTATCCATGATCTGCAGAAGTAATTTCTGATTCTCTTTGATTATATCGATTGCTTCTTTCTGCTCTTCGTTTGGAGAATGAATACTCTCTTCAATTTCTTTTGTGAAACCCAATATTACATTTATCGGCGTAAGAATTTCGTGGAAAACATTTGATAAGAATTGAGGATCTACTTTTTGCGCAATCTCTAATTGATCCTTATTCTCATTTTTTTTAGCAGTTACTTCATTGGTCTTAACAATCAGAGAGAATGATTCCACTTCGCCGTTATAATTTTTTATGGGAGTAGCCACCAGATCGGCCGGTTGAAGATCGCCCGATTGTTTTTTGAACTCTATCTCCAAAGAAGTAGTTTTTAGAATCCCGGAATGGAAAACTTTCTTATTAACTTTTGCCCTGTCATCATCTGCGACCAATGTAATAAAAGGTCTGTTCTCCAAATCCTTTTTTGAGTACCCCAGTTTTTTTGTAACCTGATCGTTAATTTCAGTAATAAATCCGTCTTTGTCCGTATTCAGTATCGGGTCACTTGTATTTTCGAAAGCGCTCTCCAGAAGCTGGATCTTTCTTTTCTGTTCGGCCTGCTCAGAAACATTTCTTACAATATTGAGATGCGATTTTTTATTGCTGAATTCAATTGAAGTTCGGCTTAATTCAACTAGTATAGAAGAGCCGTCACTTTTTTTGTGCCGCCAGGGGCCGCTGTAATTGCCTGCGTTCGATTTGCTTTCACCAGCTTCGATTATAGTCTGAATATCCTCTGGCGCGTAAAGGTCGGTCAGATCCATGTTCAGAAAATCCGATCTTTTATATCCGTAAAGTTTAAGTGCTACTTCATTTACTTCAAGGAATTTAAGATTTTCGATATCGTAGATAAACATTGCTTCCGGAGAATACTGAATGAGCGCGTCATACATTTTTGATTTTGCTGAAGTTTCGGAATCAAACTCGATTTTTGGCATTAAATGGATCTGGAGTGCCGATAGTTTGTTCTGATCATCAAATATTTTTTGAAGTGTTATTTCAGTGTTCAGATTTTGTTTTTCGATAAAGATATAATTGAAAACACTGCTCTCTTTTATCTCGGATTTCCTGATATATTCTTCAACAAGAAGAATTAATTTTTTTTCCAGCAGAAGGGACAGATCCCTACCCTTCCAATCCACCGTGGAGTCAAGATTTAAAAGCGACACCAACTCTCTGCTGCACGATTTAATTTTAAGATCATCCCCTATCAATACCGCTGGAATAGGAAGTTCTCTATAAAAATTATCATACCCGCCTTCGGTTTCACCTTTAGCATGGAACGGTATATTTCTTTTAGAAAATCCTATTATTGCGACCACGTTATTATCTAAATCACACAGCGGAAATTGGACTAATGAGAGATCTTTTACAGAACCGGCAGTAATTGGAGAGAATAAACTGTCAATTATTACAGAATTTGTTGTACTTATAATGTAAGAATCCACCATTCTATATAAAGATGTAAGGTATTTAGGAAGGAGGTCTTCTTCATTTTTGTTTTCAATTTGACTTGCCCTGAAGCCTAACGATTCGGCGTATTTATCATTCACAAGTAGGTATTTGCTCGAGATATCTTTTAACCAGAAATATTCTTCAAGTTCGTTTATTTCTTTTTGAATCTTAGCTTTCTCTATAAATGTGAAAGGGAAAGTGAGTTTTATTTTTTGAATTATAGACGCTATTTTTTTGTTATCACTGATTTTTTCTATATCTGACGCTGCAATCCAGAATTTTTGATTTTCGCTTTTCTGCCCTGATTCTTCGGCGGCGGCAAAATTGACAATAAAATAGATATTGTTCTCGCTCCTGAGCGGAGAAACACTCACCGTGAATATTGTATCGACAGAATTAATTTTAACAGTAACTGAATCTTTAGAAACCGTTTCGTACTTACGGGTTTCAATAAAAATTCTTTGAAGCGTTAAAAGAGTTTCTTCATCGAAGAGTTCGAATAGATTGGCCTGGGCAGTTGCCGCAGGTGCAATTTTTTTCAGATCGGCATTAAGAGCAATTATCTTTCCAGCTTTATCTATAATAGCAGAAGGAGTTTCTCTTTGATTGCTTTCCGCATTTCTTGTATATGTTGAAGTTGCCATTGGCGCTAATAAATTATCATTATAACTTCAGAATATGGAGTGTAGCACTTAGTTCCCAATATCTGACGCACCCTGTAATAAAGGGTACCGCTAGCCGGATTGTAATCTATAAAAGAAGTTTTATCCGATGTGACTGATCCGATTTCAACAAAATTTCCGGAGGATCCTACTCTTCTTTCAATAATTGTACCCTTAGAGAGATCTTTGCTGTTGCTTTTCCAGCTTATCATTATTCCTCCCCCTACATAACCGGCCGTTACCTCTGTCGGTGCTGCAACATCGGAATTGAATGTGGTTACGGTCGCAACATTCGAGTAGGCGCTCAATGAAGTCTGCGTAAAATATGCTACTCTGTAACTATAAGCCACATTTGGAGAAACCGAATTGTCCGTATATTCGGTAATATTTGGACCTTCAGTTATTTTGATTACTTTAAATTCGTTTGTAAGCGGGTCCGTTCTTTCTATCTGGAAAGCCGTTTCATTTACAGCGAAATCAATCCATTTCAGATTGACAAGAGAAGCGCCAATTGCTTCGGCCTGAAGATTCCATGGTCCGTCCGGCAGACCTCCCGTTGTGGCGATATTTGAAGAAGTGGAATAGCCCGATTCATTGTAAGCTACCACGTAATACGAATAATCTTGATATTGAGATATGTTTCCGTCTATTGTACTTATTGTGTTGGCCGCAAGGCTTTTTATTTTTCTGAACGGAATTTCAACGCCGTTTATCAAATCCCTTCTCCAAAGTTCAAATCCTTTCTCGTTCTTCGAATTGTCGTCCCATTTTAATATGATTGAATTATTACCGTACCGTGTAAGCAAAAGATTTGTAGGAGCAGTTGGCACTTTGTCTTTTACATATATGTTTTCCTGAAGTGCACTCTCTTTTGTTTTACCCGTTTTATTATAAACCTTAAGGGAATAACTTATTCTCGTCCCGAGCAGAGTAGAATCGACTTCTAGGTAAATAGTTGGATTTGATCCATCGGTATTCTGGGAATATTTTTTAACAAATGCTTTATTTACATATAATTCATAAAAAGAGAGTCCGCCGCCGTTGTCGCCGTCAGATGATTGAAAATTTATAATGTTTTTTCCCACTTTTACTGTGTCGTTCGTCTTCGGGGAAAAGACACTTATGCTCGGCAGCGTCGAATTCTGAGTATCAGTCACAGATTCCACACAGCCCGATACAAAAATCGAGAAAATAGCCGCGATTACAGCGAATGAAAATACCCTTATTTTGTAAGGCATATTAAAAATCAATTCCATCTCATTTTTCAGATCTAATTTACAAAATGCTTATCAGTTTTAATAATTTCAGAAATAAATAACGCCAATACGATTAATCATTTATCTTCTTTTCCGGCTTACTCCGCAGTTTTTCTGTCAATCTTCAAAATTATCAAAATCCACAAGCAACGATCGTGTCTCATGCGGTTCCATTCTGCTTAAGAAAAAATAGAGGACTTGGGAATCGTCGCTTAGTTTATATCTCGGAATTCTTGTATTAATGATATCCGAAGAGACGTCAACGTTTTTCACTTTTTTGTTCAGGTTAACCTGAATTACAAGTTCTTCAACACGTTCATCACGCGGATTTGTAAACTCAACAGCCATTCTTCTTTTACTTCTTGATTCATAACGCACTTCCACTCCCTGTCTTCTCATCCACCATTTCTGGAGTTCCGGCAATGAAGTAATCCAGAGTTTCTTTGATTTGGCATAATTAATAACATCCTGAACGACCGGCAGATACGTCTGCTGCAACTGATAATCCGTATGGACTTTAAATACATAAAGCCCGCCTTCAAACAGAACCCTGTCTATATCTTCTTCATACGTATAACTTTGAAATGCTGTATTCGTCAGACCGTAATTCCGCACTACTTCATAATCGTCTCTTGCTGTTTTAGTAATAATCATAACAGGTTTGTCATTTCGTATTCTAACTTCCGGCACCGACCGGTCGGTCAAAGAGTCGGTGACAAGGAACTGATAATCCAAAGAAACCATAGACTGAATTGTATTATCATCGTAATAACCATTAAGCGGCATTGTAGCCAAGCAGTCTTTATTGGAACTCTTCTTAAAATTATCCTTCACTTGCTTTAGCGATGAGTACTGAACTTCCTTGCTGAATAATTTATTTATCGTATCTTCCTGGGATTCAATAAAGCCTAGATCCACTATAGATCCCAATGAACCTTTAGATCCGATGAATTTAACAAGAGAAGGGTTACTCATACCTACTTTTGAATCGATAAAATAAGTCTGCTTGCCCGCGTCTTTGCCCATCATAGAGATAAAGTTATTGATATTCCATGGCTGTTCTTTAATTGTCGGAATGATAATCATTGCGGCATCATATTCCGACGGCCAATCTTTAACAAATGCAGTAGGCTGATAGATGAGCCAGTTTACCGAATTATTAAAAAGTTTTTCGAAATAGATATAATCTTTCTGAACACCTACAACCGAACTGATTTCAAAACCATACCAGACAAATCTTCCCTTACCGTAAGAGCCGAAGGCAATGCCCGCGCTCTTTTGGATTTCCTCTCTCACCAGGCCAGCTTCTCTCCTGAAGTCGTACCAAAAACTTACCTGGGTAGTCCGCGGTTCAAGAACCTCTGCATATATAGGCCGATCCCAGGTTGCGACCTTAAGAGCATAGCCCGTAGGAATTTGCGCCGTAAGAGGGAGATTTCCTCTAAGTGTATGAACCTTATAAGATTCTTCCGGTTTAATTTCCCTGTTAAAACTCATACCAAAAACTTCTTTGAAAAAATCCCAGCCTCTCCACTTGCCCTCGTTTGAAAATGTTGCAGGTCCGCCTGTTACAAAGATGCTGCCGCCGTTTTCAAGATACCGTTTGAGCTGCATTATTTCACGGTCGCTCATAGATTTTGAACCAGGAAGAATAATAAGTTTATAACTAAAATGTTCTCCCAGTTCAATATCCTGATCGGAAATAATATCGTAAGATACTTTTGAACCGCGAATGAATTTTTTCCAAATATCGATATTGTCTCTCAGCCATGTACTTCCTGAGGGGAGCATATTTTCTGTGTATTTCGAATAAAGGATTGCCGCTTTCTCTTTTTTGTCGTCTGCAGATATCTTTAGATTTATTTTGGTCGGAAGGATTTCTCGAATTTCATAATTGCCGTATATATTTTTTACTATAAGGAGGAATACAAGAACAGCGGAAATAAGGAGGACTAATCCGCTGAGTATAATAATAAGATTGTTAACCTTAAGCCCTTTGGCTTCTTTTATCGCCACCTTAAATTATCCTCTTGCTTGCGTTCTTGCTGCGCAGGATCTACATATCCTTCATTAGTATAGCGGACAAATTTTTTCTTTGCAGGCCCCGGTTCAGGTTCAGAAGTACGCCTTCCTTCAACCGTAGGTCTGCGGTATCTGTCGCCTTGGGTAGTCATGGTGGAACCAACAAAAGTCGGTTTTAATTCCGGGCCTCTTGTCTGTTCCTGCTGAGTGTAATCTGCCATAAGCGGTGCCGGAGTAACCAATTCTGCCGGAAGTGCGGCCGGTTGAGCTACCTGAGCTGTAATACCTTTTCGTTCTCTTATTTTATAAAGTATATACGCACCCACGGCTAGCATGAATGTGGAAATTGTTGCCACCAGAATTATTAATGAAAGTATGGGAATAAGTTCCATGTTTACCTCAAATATATTTTTATTGCGGACTCAAAGAGCCTTTTGCCGCTTTGGAATTCGAGTCCGGTGCAGGCCCGAAGCCTGTTCTTTCTAATTTTCCCCACGTCATTTGAACCCCCAAAAACTCTTCCACAGTAGCCATTGCTTTAGTTACATCAATAAGCAATATAAAAACAATTCTGTAAATAATTGCATAAGGCACCAGTCTGAATTCTTCCTTTTCGGCAGCTACGCAATAGAGTGCAGACATTAAATCTAGCACCGCAATTCCGATCCACCAAAGGAATATAAAACTGGATAAGCCGTAAAATATTGCTATGATAATGAAGTACAAATTCACAAAAATATTCATTGCTGGCCATAGAAGAGCTTCGTAAAACATCGTCCAAAGAATTATACTGTTGTTAAAATTCATTGTGGGATTGTAGAGATACTGTTTATGCTTTCTGATAGCTTGAAGTATTCCCCTTGTCCATCTATACCTTTGTTTCAACAACTGGTATATTGATATTGGCGCTTCAGTATAAGCAATGGAATTTGGTTCATATATAATCCGCCAACCGTGAGCCAAAATTTTAAGAGTCACGTCAGCATCTTCTGCAAATGTATCGCTTGAATAGAATCCTGCATCCCGCAATGCGCTTTTTCTGAATACTCCGATAGGGCCGGGAATTATATTCACCATTTGAATGAATCCCTGAGCGCTTCTTGCCATATTCAAACCTTCGAGGTATTCGAGCGCCTGAAGATCCGTAAGAATTTTTTTTCTGTTCTGAACTTTTACATTTCCCGCAACGGCGCCTACAGACGGATCAATAAAATGTCTTACAGCCATTCTTAATGAATTTGGAGTTAATTGCGAATCTCCATCCATGCAAAGAACAAACTGTGCCTCCGAATACTGTATGCCGGCATTCAATGCTTTCGCCTTTCCCCCGTTCGGCTTATTGATAAGAGAAACTTTTACCAATCCGCTCAATCCCCTCTGATTCCCCACTAATGATTCTCCGACTTCAGAAGTGTTATCTGTAGAACCATCATTGACAATAATAATTTCGTAGTTGGGATAATCTATCTCGAGAAGAGAATCTATAGACTGCTTTAAGACTAGACCTTCGTTATATACAGGAACAATTATTGAGACGAAAGGATAGTAACCTTCCTTTTTTTGAACAGTGTATTTTGTATTGTAAAAGTAGGCCATGAAAAGGATAGCAAAGTAACGGATAAGCAGAACAAACAAGAATATAACCAAAGATACGATTGAAGAGTAAACAAAAAGACCGCTTAGAGTTAATACCGTCAGTGGAAGAGTTAATATAATTGTCGCGATAAGAGCAAGAGATATCAATCCTGAAATGAAAATCACTCTTAATTTTTCTGCACCCAGATTTCGCTTAGGAGGCTTGAGCTCTCTGTTGTCAAGTGCAATCTGATATTTTTGATTTTTTTGATCCAATTGATCCGTTTGGGATATT
>JAKAMT010000106.1 GCA_021812705.1 Bacteroidota bacterium
CTGTTTGCTGCCGCTGCGCTTATAAATTCACTCCCAGATGCAAGATTTGCATTCAATGCATTCACGTCAGTATTGATTGTCGCCTGTCCTTGTGCCCTCGCCTTATCTACTCCATTTACTCTAGGCAGCACGATGAGAATTTTCGGAAGAAATAAATTTTATCTGAAAAACACGCATGTCATAGAAAAAATCAGCGCGGCGGATACAATAGTTTTCGATAAAACCGGTACGCTGACCGAATCGGGCGGCAGGAAAATAACTTTCACAGGTGAAAATTTATCCGACGAGGAAAGAACGCTCGTAAAATCAGCCGTGAACAATTCGATGCATCCGTTGAGCAGAGCGGTCTTCAACTCACTTGATACAAATGTAATACGAGAAATTTCCGACTACACCGAGCAGCCCGGCAGAGGCATTACAGCCTCATTGAACGGTAAATTTATAAGACTCGGTTCTTCAGAATTCGTAACAGGCAAAAATGACAACCGCAGCGGAGTCTCATCGAAAGTTTATCTCTCAATAAACGGAGAGACGAAAGGATATTATAAAATTGAAAGCCGGTACAGAGACGGATTGAAAAAAATAATATCCTCTTTCAAAAAAAAATATTCGCTGATTGTTCTTTCCGGTGATAACGATTCTGAGCTTGATTATCTACGCGAAATTCTTGGGGCGGATGCCGAAATTCATTTCAATCAGATGCCTCAGGACAAACTCGATTATATAAGCGGACTACAGAAGCAAGGGAGAAAGATTTTGATGGTGGGGGACGGTCTTAATGACGCAGGCGCGCTTAAACAGAGTGATATTGGAATAACGATTACGGACGACACAAATAATTTTTCTCCAGCATGCGACGCAATTTTAAATTCAAATTCTTTCAGTCTTTTGAGTGAGTTCATAAATTTCTCCGGGACAAGCAGAAAAATTATTTTTTCCAGCTTTGTCTTATCGTTCATTTACAATATCTTGGGATTAGGATTCGCTTTTCAGGGAATTCTATCGCCCCTGATTGCGGCGGTGCTTATGCCATTAAGCTCTGTTTCGGTTCTTTTATTCACCACCATCGCCGTAAATCTTTTTGCTAAACGTAGAGGTTTAGTATAATGTCTGTGATAATTGTCTTGATAGCTGCAAGTCTGCTGGTAGCACTGGGATTTTTAGCCGCTTATTTATGGGCTGTAAAGAGCGGGCAATATGACGACAAATATACCCCGTCGGTCAGAATTTTATTTGAAGACAAAAAATTGAGCGGTGAAAGCCGTAACGGTAGCGATCAAAAAAATTCCGGGCAGTAATTCTCAAATTTTTTTTCACTTATTAATTCAGGAGTTCTCTTAATGCAGGCAGAGAAATTCAGTTACGACAATCAGATAGTCAAGCAGTTCATGATTGCGGCGCTTGTTTTTGCCGCCGTTGGCATGCTTGTCGGTTTAATAATAGCCATACAACTATACCTTCCGGATCTGAATCTCGGAATCCCTTATACATCATTCGGACGGCTGCGGCCTCTTCACACTAACGCTGTCATTTTTGCATTCGTCGGAAATATTATTTTCGCCGGCGTGTACTACTCTCTGCAAAGAGTTGTAAAAGCAAGAATGTGGAACGACAAACTGAGCCAGTTCCATTTCTGGGGATGGCAGTTCATAATTCTTTCTGCAGCTGTTACCCTTCTGCTCGGAATTACAACAAGCAAAGAATATGCGGAATTGGAATGGCCGATCGATATTATGATCGCCATAGTCTGGCTCGCTTTCGGCGCTAACATGTTCGGAACGATTATCAAACGTCGCGAAAAACACATGTATGTTGCAGTGTGGTTTTACATCGCAACATTTGTAACAATTACGGTATTGCACGTAGTTAACTCTCTCGAACTGCCGGTAAGTCTGTTTAAGAGTTATTCGCTCTATGCGGGAGTGCAGGATGCATTGGTTCAATGGTGGTACGGTCATAACGCCGTTGCTTTCTTCCTAACAACTCCCTATCTGGGATTGATGTATTATTTTCTGCCGAAAGCGGCTAACCGTCCGGTTTATTCTTATAGATTGTCAATCCTCCACTTTTGGGCGCTTATTTTTCTCTACATCTGGGCGGGTCCGCATCATCTTCTTTACTCCGCCCTTCCCGATTGGGCGCAATCTCTTGGAACGGTTTTTTCGATAATGCTCATTGCACCATCCTGGGGAGGAATGTTGAACGGCCTTTTAACACTTCGCGGCGCATGGGACCGCGTTAGAGACAATCCGGTTCTAAAATTCATGGTCGTGGCTGTTACTGCATACGGAATGGCAACGTTCGAAGGTCCGATGCTCTCATTGAAAAGTGTTAACGCAATCTCCCATTTTACGGACTGGACAATTGCCCATGTTCACGTGGGCGCGCTTGGCTGGAACGGAATGCTCTCTTTCGGAATTCTCTACTGGCTTGTTCCTAAAATGTGGGGCACGGAACTTTATTCAAAAAAATCCGCAAACTTTCATTTCTGGATCTCTACATTAGGAATCGTTTTTTATGCGGTGCCGATGTACTGGTCCGGTGTTGCACAGGCTTTAATGTGGAAGCAGTTTACACAGCTTGGAGTTTTGCAGTATCCGAATTTTCTCGAAACAACTTTGCAGATTATTCCGATGTATATAATCCGTTCGTTCGGCGGACTGCTCTATTTCAGCGGACTGCTATTGATGTTTCATAATTTATTGATGACTGCAAAGAACGGTAAATTCATCAAGGATGAAGAGACTGAGGCGGTTCCTTACGACCGCGAAGCTGATAAACTTCAACGCGGATTGATTCACCGATGGCTGGAAAAGAGACCGGTTAAATTTGCGCTTCTATCCGCAGTTGTAATTTTGATCGGAGGATTGGTTGAAATAGTTCCGACATTTTTAATCAAGTCGAACATCCCTACAATTGCTGCAGTCAAACCGTATTCGCCTCTTGAACTACAGGGGAGAGACATCTACATTCGTGAAGGCTGCGTTTCCTGTCACTCACAGCTGATACGCCCCTTCCGATCCGAGACCGAGCGTTACGGAGAATATTCCAAAGCGGGAGAGTACGTTTACGATCATCCGTTTTTATGGGGATCAAAAAGAACGGGGCCGGATCTGATGAGAGAAGGTGGAAAATATTCAAACCTTTGGCACTATCTGCATCTGGAAGATCCCCGACAAATGTCGCCCGGTTCCATTATGCCCCGCTACGCATGGCTACTGGAGAATCAATTAGATACAACTACCACGGCATCCAAAATCAAAGCGATGCGCACTCTCGGAGTTCCGTATGAGAACGGTTACGAAAATTTTGCCAACAGAGATTTGTCTAAGCAGGCCGCGCTGATAACGGAGGATCTAAGGAAGAGCGGCGCACCGGCTGAAGCCGACAAGGAAATTATTGCGCTGATCGCGTATCTGCAGCGGCTCGGCACCGATATTAAAGTGAATAAAGCGGGAGGCAAATAATGTTGTCCGATCATTTCAGCGGCATCGAAGGTATCTCTCTCTATCCGGTTATTTCACTGATATTCTGTTTTATTTTTTTTGCGGCCGCAATTTATAAAGTAGCGCGTCTTGATAAAAAATATTTAACGAGGATGGAAAACCTTCCGCTCGAAACATTTTCAGAAAATAAAAATAATTCAGAGATGATAAATGAAGTCACTCAATAAAAATTTTACCGCGGTTTTATTTTTTGTGATCATGCAAGCCGGTCATTCGCAATTATCCGCCGCAACGGGAGAAGGATACGACCTTGATAAAATTATGCGCACAATGCTCATAATTACACTTCTCTTCATCGCATTCGTAATCTGGCTCGCCATTGTCTATTCGGAAAAGAATGATCTTAACGGAGATAATTTCAAACGCCCCCTTAAGGCAATTAAAAATTACATGATGAGACTGACTCCGCTTGAGAAAGAGCAGGAACTTCTTCTGGATCATGATTTCGACGGAATAAAGGAATTGGATAATAAAATTCCCCCATGGTTTAATTTTCTTTTTTATGGAACAATAATCTGGGGAATAATTTATCTCGTCGTTTTTCACGTCCTGGGAACAGGACAAACACAGTCCGTCGAGTACAGCGAAGAGATAAATCAGGCGGCAATAGAAAGGCAGATATTAATTAAAACCGGCGCCTTTTTGAATGAGGAAACGGTTGTCGAATTGAAAGATGCGGTAGCTCTTTCAGAAGGGAAAGAAATTTTTTCGAAGAACTGCGTCACATGCCATGCCGCCGACGGGGGCGGTATTGTAGGCCCGAATCTGACAGACGATTACTGGATTCACGGCGGAGGAATTAAGAATATCTTTACCACTATAAAATACGGCGTGCCGGCAAAAGGAATGATAAGCTGGCAAACCCAGCTTGATCCTAAAAAAATTCAGGCGGTGGCAAGCTATGTTATTTCTCTTCACGGTACAAAGCCGGCAAATCCAAAAGCACCGGAAGGAACATTATATGTGCCGCCGGTTAAACAGGATTCCGCCAAAACATTGTGAAATATTTTTGAATTAGTTTTTTTATATGCTGTTAGTTAAGTCCATAGGGCAATTTAAATTTGATGAATGAAAAAATTGAAACGGAACGCGGAGAAGAATTCCGAGATTCGTTAGCCACGGTAACAAAAGAGGGAAAGAGAAAGTGGATATACCCCAAAAAACCGCGCGGAAAATTTTATAACGCGCGTTCGATTGTTGCATTCTTTCTCCTTCTTTTTTTATTCGGCGCCCCGTTTATAAAAATCGGGGGACATCCGTTCATAATCTTGAATGTGATCGAAAGAAAATTTATAATTTTTGGAATTCCTTTCGGTCCCCAGGATATATACCTCTTTGCTCTTGCGATGATTGCCGTGATAGTTGGAATATTCCTTTTCACGGTTGTTTACGGTAGACTTTTTTGCGGCTGGATCTGCCCGCAGACGGTTTTCATGGAGATGGTATTCAGAAGAATAGAGTACTGGATAGAAGGAGACGCCTCCAGGCAGAAAGCATTAAATAATGCCGGATTAAGTTCTCAAAAGTTTTTCAAAAAATTTTTGAAGCAGTCAATATTTTTCTCCCTCTCATTTTTAATAGCAAACACATTCCTCTCATACATTATAGGCGTTGATAAACTTTATAAATACATATTGGAGACTCCCGCCCAGCACCCGGCAACATTTTTCGCAGTACTGATTTTTTCCGCCCTTTTCTACTTTGTCTTTTCTTATTTCAGAGAACAGGCTTGCACAATTGTATGTCCGTACGGCAGACTGCAGGGAGTGCTTCTGGATCCGGATTCAATTGTGATCCATTATGATTACAAACGAGGCGAGCCGAGAGGAAAAATCAGAAAAGATTCTTCCGCATCGGACGGCGACTGCATAGACTGCCGCCTCTGCGTTGACGTGTGCCCTACCGGAATAGATATCAGAAACGGAACACAGCTCGAGTGCGTCAACTGCACGGCTTGCATAGACGCGTGCGACGAGGTTATGGAAAAAATCGGGCGTCCGAAAAAATTAATCAAGTATGCCTCCAAAAATGAAATTGAGATCGGGAAAAAATCAAAATTCTCGCCCAAGGCAACCGGCTATACGCTTGTTCTTGTTGCCCTCTCCGCTATTATTTTATTCCTGCTTCTGAACAGGTCCGAAGTAAAATTGAATGTTCTCCGTTCCCCAGGGATGATGTACCAGGAACAGCCGGACGGAAGGGTGAGCAACCTCTACGATTTGAAAATAATAAACAAATCTTTTAACACACTTAATGTTTCTCTTTCTGTCGACAATATAAAATCCGCGGAGATTCGTTTGATTGGAAACGATCTTAAAATTGAGCCGCAGGGAGTAACAGAGTCGAAATTTTTTATAATACTGCCAAAAGATGAAGCAAAGTTTTTAAAAATCCCCGTTAAAATTTCTGTAAAAGCGGACGGTAAAATTTTGGATGCCGTGCAAACATCGTTTCTAGGAAAGGTGAATTAGATGAAACTGAACTGGGGCTCCGGCATTGGAGCTGTTTATATTTTGTTCGTCATTGCAACTCTTGCTGTTGTATTTATTTTTATGAATCAGGATGTGGCTCTGGAGTCAAAAGACTATTACGAGAAAGGGATTAAATATCAGGAGCAGATAAAAAAAGACGAGAACACAAAAAATCTTCCGGAACAGTTGGACATCTCCGTTTCTGCAGTGAATGTAATAATCACATTCCCGAAAATTTTTAAATCGCAGCAGATTGCCGGCGAAATTAAATTTTACCGCCCCTCGAACAGCGCTTTGGATTTTTCTACTCCTATCAACGCAGACTCCTCAAATTCGCAGAGCATTCTCTTATCATCGCTTAAGAAGGGTTTGTGGAAGATTAAAATAGATTGGCGCGTGGGAGAAACACTTTACTATAACGAAAAAAATATTATGGTTAACTGATGGAAGTGTGGACCGGTTTTTTAGTGGGCCTGGCGGGAAGCCTTCACTGCGTAGGCATGTGCGGCCCGATTGTTCTTGCGCTACCATCGTCAGAAAAATCGCGTTTGAAAATCTTTTTGGGAAGGATCCTCTATAATGCCGGGCGGATAGTTACTTATGCACTTATGGGGGCACTGTTCGGATTGTTCGGCAGCAGAATTATACTTTTCACTCTTCAGCAGAACCTGTCGATAGCAATAGGACTTTTAATTATTATCTACATTTTAACGCCGAAAAAAATCAAGAATAAATTATCCGGCTCAATTTTCTATAAAAAAATCTTTTCTCTTTTAGAATCCAACTTTACAAATCTCTTCTCTCGCAGATCCAGCACATCTCTTTTTGCGGTAGGATTATTAAACGGACTTTTGCCGTGCGGATTTGTTTACATGGGAATTGCCGGAGCTGTTTCTACAGGCGGCTGGCTGAACGGTTTTTTTTATATGTTCCTGTTCGGCCTGGGAACTCTGCCCGTGATGCTTGCGGCTGCGTATCTCGGAAGAGTTATAAATCTTAATCTCAGAAGAAGAATAAGCAAAATAATACCATACTTAACGCTTCTTCTGGCACTCCTTTTCATTTTACGCGGGTTGAATCTGGGAATCCCATTTGTAAGCCCAAAATTCTCTCCCCCTTCGGCTCAAGTGCCCGCTTGCCATTAATTAATCCTTATTTATCGCATATCACAAGTCTTTTTTCAAATCATTATTTAATTCGACTCTTATTAATAATTTCTTAAATTAGAATTGAAAATTAAGTACTGTCTTAATATGCACAAAAGCCATCTTCAAATGACAGAGGATTATGTACAAGCTCTCCTTGCACAAAGAACGCCCCAAAAAAATACATATCACAATCTGGCCCACACACAGAATGTAGTAAGCGCTTCAATTGAGATCGGAACCGGTGAACATCTTAATCCTGAGGAGATGGATATACTGCAAATAGCAGCATGGTTTCATGACACAGGGTATATTGAAAAATCTTCCGGTCATGAAGAGATAAGCGCTATGTTCGCAAGTAATTTTTTGAGCGAGAATGGATATCCTCACGACAGGATAGATAAAATTGTAAAATGCATTCTGGCTACAAAGGTGCCGCAGAATCCGAAATCCAAATTGGAAAATATTTTATGCGACGCGGATCTGCACCATCTTGGGAAAAAATATTTTTTTGAACAGAATGATAAATTCAGACCGGAATTCGAATACCACAAAGGGCGCAAACTGACTGAGTATGAATGGCTTGTAACAACAATAGACTTCGCCACAAGACACCGCTTTTTTTCAGATTATGCGGTAAAAAATTTTTCCGGCCAGAAGGATGAAAATATCAAAATTCTGCTGGACCAACTGGAAAAACTAATCCACAAATCCTAATTTCCAATTCATATCACTTGCCGAATATTCAATGAAAAAACTTTTTCTGATCAGACACGCAAAATCCAGCTGGGAAGAGGGCGACAAAACCGATTTCGAAAGAACACTCAATGCCCGCGGGCTTTCAGACGCTCCGGTGATTTCTAAAATTCTTTCGGATTTGAATGTTAAGCCGGATCTTATTGTAAGCAGTCCAGCTTTGCGGGCCTTAACCACGGCTCAAATATTTGCAAACGCATTCAATTACAATCCTTCCGGAATAAAAACAGATGACCGGATTTATGAAGCGGGAATTACAGAGCTGATGAATGTAGTGAGGGAATTTGAGGATAATTATACATCCCCTTTTTTGTTCGGGCACAATCCCGGTTTGACTAATTTCGCCAATCTGCTCGGAGACAAATTCATGCCGGAGCTTCCCACCTGCGGCGTTGTAGGAATTGAGTTTAAAATTGACTCATGGAAAAACACCGAACGGTGGAGCGGCAGGATAATTTTATTCGAGTATCCCAAGAAGCACGCCGGTAAATCATTTCACTAATTTTGAAACGGCTTTAAATTCATCCGTGCCGCATATATTCAGAAGTTCAAATAGAACCGATTCGGCAAGCGAAATTTCAGCTCCGTTTTTCTCCATTCTTCTAAGAGCCGTATCATAATCAAATTTTCTTCTTGACGATACCGCATCTGCGGCAACATGCACCTGGAATTCGTTAGCCAAAAGATCCAGAACCGTCTGAGTAACGCATACATGCGATTCCACTCCGCAGACCACTATCTGTTCAAGAGTTTTTTCTCTCAGCTCTTTAAAAAGATTGCCCGCACCGCTGCAGCTGAATGTCATTTTTTCCATCGGAGCCAGCGGATGAAGAGCAGCCATCAAACGCGGATCAGTGCGGCCTAACCCTTTTGGATACTGCTCGGTGAAATATACCGGAAGATTCAGAATCCCGAAGCCGTTAATCAGTTTTAGAGAATTTTCAACAACGCGTTCATATTCAAATATCACAGGCAGAATTCTTTCCTGAATATCTATAACAAGTAAAGCGGTTTTATTTCTATTTAAAATTTTTGGATGAGTGTTCATAGCATAAAATATTTTGTTTCGATTATTTACTGATAGATCGGGTTCATTCCGTATTTGCCGCATGCATACATCATGAGGATTGAAGCGAGATCTATTGCAGCGCGTTTCTCATCATCCTCCGCCACAACCAGGTCATACACTTCCGCGATGAACTTCATGTTAAGAAGAATTTTTTTGAGTTCGGAATAAGTGGGTTCGCCGTGCCAGTTCGCCACTCTCTTTATAAGATTCTCTTCGTTCCGTCTGAGGAATTCCGAAAATGTTATAATGTTGTGGCTAAGTTTTGTGCGGGGCTTGCAGATGGTGATTAGATCATTTGTGTACTGATCCCATTTCTTAGCGATGTCTTCATTTTTA
>JAKAMT010000107.1 GCA_021812705.1 Bacteroidota bacterium
GTTCAATTTTTTGATTCGGAACAAGAATAAAGCGGAGAGTCTGGTTATCGTTATTAATCGTCGGAATTTTTTTCTCAACGCGGGCAGTTAGTTCTTTATCATCGGGGAGTGTGACAAAAAAAGAATCGCCTGTTCTAATGGAGCTGTTAAACCTGTAGGGCGCTTCAAGAACAATTTTCAGCGAAGCAGGATCCACCAGAATTGCAAGCTGATCTGCGTCTGTAACAAAATCGCCGGATTGATGAGTAAGTTCCGATAGAATGCCGTCCGTCCTCGCATAAATTTTAACAACTCCGCCATACTGCTCAATTCCGGGAACCGATTTAGAATCTGCTGCCGCGTCTGATTCTTTTGTCCTGATCTGAAAGAGAATATCACCGGCTTTAATATTATCGCCGATATTTTTGAAAGATTTTTCGATATAACCCTGAAACGCAGCGCGAACAATCTCCTGCTTCAGGTATATTGTGTTGCCGTTCAGCTGCAAATACTCAATCATCTTTCTTTTTACCGGGTTGCCTGCCGAGACCTCTATACCTTTTATATTATTATCCTTCCCTCCCTCTTCATTTTTCGAGCAGGAGAAAAATGTTGCAAAAGTAAAAACGAGCAAAATACTATTAATGAGTCTAAAATTTTTCAGATTCATATCACCAGTTCCAATAATTGTATTGATTGATTGCAAACAGAAGTGAGCACTCGGTAGTCACTAAATTTTTTTTCAGTTCCAGATAATTTCTGATCATAGTTATGTACTCAATTACTGTAAACTGTCCCCTGTTTAATTCCGCCTGAGCCAATTTTAACGCCTGATCATATTGCTCCATCTGAGTTTTAATATTCTGGAGATTTTTCCGGTTCAGTTCAATCTGGATTTTTGAATCCCTGATTCTGTTTGATATTGCCAGCCGTTGATTTTCTTTATATGAATGGATCGACTTCAAAGAGATTTCCGTCTGCTGCTTAGTAAGATTTTTCTGATCACCGTCATAAATCGGCAGCGAAAAATTGATGCCGGCGCTCAAACCCAATTTTTTCTGAATCCCTTCGATCTCTACCGCATTGAGACCCGTATTAAAAAAAAGATTTACCTGAGGCAAATACTTGGTTTCAAAAACCGACTGCTGATTTTCGACAAGCAGGCTGTCGTTTTCAAACTGTTTTAGAAAGCCCGTTCCGCGCGTTTTGGATTCTATCTCCAATTCAGCCTTTTTTAGACCAGTATCCGCAGAATCTTTCAAACCGCAAAGAGTATTAAGTTCGGCGAGGATTTTTTTCACCTCACCGTCCAATTGGTCTGACTGAATATGCTGATTCTGAATTTCAATCCTTAGAAGAAGCAGCTCCGACTGTTTTGAAAGTCCTTTATTAACAAGCTCTTCAGTTAATTTTTCCTGGTTCTCAAGACTTTCTCTTACAGATTTTGAAAGAAGGAGCATCTGCTGAGCCTGATAAGCGTTTATGTATTGGTCTGTAACATCCTTGATTATGTTATGCCTGATCAGTTCAGAAGAATTCTTCTGAGCGGTGATATTAATTTCCGACTGATTTTTATAAGCATCAATCAGCCCTCCGTTAAAAATATTTTTTTCAAAATTTAACTGAGCCGAATACAATCCTCCGTTTGTAATTCCCACATCGTACCCCACAGCCCCGGGGTCCGGGTTTGCTGAAATAATTTTTCCGTTATTATTAAAAAACGGGGCGAAGAGATAGTTTGAAGTCAAAGAGATCTGCGGAAGTGAATAACGGGATTCCGCGAGCTTTTTCTCAATTTCATTTATCTGAATTAAACCGACAGATTCTTTGAGAGCAGGACTATTCTTAAAAGCGGCGTTTAAGTAGTAAGAAAGATCCGTCTGCGCATTTGAAATGGAAGCCGCTGTTAAAAATAGTATCCAGCTGATTAAGACTATATTCCAAACAAAATATTTTTTATGAAACATAGATTTACCCGGTTTTATAACTTACAATAACATTTAAGTCGGCATGCTTTACAATTCTAAAGTAACCAAAAATTAAATTTTAATCCTGTAGAAAAACTGTAATCTTTATCAGAATCCGCGTTATTTATTTTGACTCAAGTATAAGCACGCCGAAACTTTTCTTGCCGTCTTTTCCCTCAATTGATGCTATTGTATAGACCTTGTGATTAGATTGATCTACCGTTATTGTTCTTGCACCTTTTTGCGTAGGAACCGTATCTGTTACTTTAAATTCACCGGGCGACAATTCTTTGACAACTGTAATATTTCCTTCTCCGTTGGAACTGAAAGCATATTTGGTTTTCTGATCGAACGCGCAGCCGTCTACTCCTCCGCCGATAGGAGCTGTAGTTATCAGCTTTCCGTTAACGGCGTCAATAACAGCCATCATCTTATTCCTTCCTACCGAGAAAAGACGGTTGTTTTCCCTGTCCAGCGCGAGTCCGGAAGGTGTTGAGACCGGTGCAATAGACCAGGCTGCCAGTACTTTTAAATTCAGCGGATCGAACTGACAGATTTCGCTTTTATCTTCGAGGTTCACATACATTTTTCCTTTCAGATCCGAAGCCGCAAATTCGGGTGCGCCGCCCAGTTCAATTGTGCCGACTATTTTATCTGTCGACGGATCGATTGCGGCTGCATTACCGCTTCCGTTATTAAAAACAAAAACTCTTTTGGAAAACGGTTCATAAATGATCGCGTCAGGATTTTTACCGCTTATTTTCACAGATGTGAGAACTTTGAAAGTTCTCAGATCAAAAACAGTGACTGAACTGTCTTTGCCGTTGCTTATATAACCTTTTCCTGCATTTGAGACCGGCGCTATTCCGTGAACGCCGTGCAGATTTCCGATTTCGCCAATCACTTCATTTTTTGAAAGGTCGATAATGTGAATTTTAGTTGAATGGGATACATAAAGCCGGTGTGATGCCTCATCAACAGTAAGATAATCCCATCCGCCTTCTCCGCCGATATCAATTATTCCGGCAATCTTGTATCCGGAACTTTGGGAATATGTTTCTGAATTCGATGCGATAGAAAACAGAAAAACAATTCCCATAAAGAGGAATAACTTTTTCATTTAAGACTCCTTTATTTCTGCTTAGAATTAGTTATCATTTGAACGTCGTTTAAACTTATTAAATAATCCCATCCAAATAAAAATTTAATTGTTAACAATTGTTAATTGCACAAGAATTTATTTGAGCATTTGGATTAGAATATTTATTAAATTTTAACAGGCGCCGATCAATTTTTAGCAGCAGTCCGAGAAATATTATTATAATTTAATAAACGATGAAAGAGATAATCATAAAACCAATCGGAGCAGTCCATTCGGAACTGCGCTACAGATATGAAACGCCGAGGCAGGGTGTTCTTGCCGGAGATAGAATTTCCGTTATTGAATTATATCCGAACAACAATTTTGAACAGGCCGTAAAAGATCTGGACGGATTCGACCGGATCTGGGTGCTGTATCAATTCCACTTGAATGAAAACTGGAAGCCGTTAGTCACTCCTCCCCGCCATACGCGAAAAAAAGTAGGCGTATTCGCATCACGCGCGCCATACAGACCGAACCGGATCGGATTGAGCTGCGTTAAACTAATTAAGGTGGACGGACTTAAAATTTTAATTTCGGAATCGGATATATTGGACGGCAGTCCCGTAATAGATATCAAACCGTATTTGCCGTATTCAGATTCATTTGCTGATTCAAAAACGGGATGGGTAAAATCGGGACTGGAAAATATTTTTGAAGTCCGGTTTAGGAAGAAAGCCGTTGAACAGTGCATCTGGCTGAATGGGGAAGCCTCTATAAACTTAGAAAGTTTTGCGCGCCTGCAGCTTGAATTCAATCCGTGCGATTCCACGCGGAAGAGAATTTCTCTGATTAACAACGAAAAAAAATTTCCAAAAAATATTTATTTGCTCGCTTACCGCACATGGAGAATTGTTTATGAAGCGGATGAGATGAAAAAGAGAGTGACGGTGAAAGAGATCCGTTCAGGATATTCGGAGGCGGAGCTTAAAAATATTAGTGACGATAAATATCATGATAAACCGCTTCATAAAATATTTTTGAAGCGGTTTGGCAAATAGAAGATTGAGACTGTTTAAATTTATTTTGTTGGAGAGATATTATTCATCTGCTCCGCATATTTCCTTATGATATCCAGAGTGGAATAATCATTATCGAAAACCGAATAGAGTCCCTGCGGTTCGTGCGGAGGATCGCCCATGAACGGATCGCCCTGTCTCCAGATATTATCGGCGTTCTTTCCTCTTCCCTCGCCGCCCCAGGCCCAGACATTCAAACCGGCAACAGGTGAACCCGATGCGGCGCTTTCATAAATTTCATTAAATATTTTTTTAAAATATTTATCGCGCACTTTCGACTGCGCGCCGGCTTTGCATGAATCGAGGTCGCGTCCAAGTCCGAATTCCTCCATCGTAACCGGCTTTCCCAGTTTGGCGGCAATCTCAATATTTTGTTTTATATAATCGACCGCATTTTTTTCGGCCTGCGGATAAGTTTCATCAGGTCTGGATGAATCGAACCATCCCCAGTTCTTTATCCAGAGATGGAATGTAACGTAATCTATATTTTTGCTCTGATGCGCTTTAAAAAATATCTCTTCGTTCTGAAGACTTCCTATAACGCCTTCGCTTCCGGTCGAAACCAGATGGTTCGGATCGATTGAATGGATGTAGGCGGCTGTTTCGTCTATCCATTTATAATAGTAATCCACAAATTTTGCGGAGCTTTCATTCCAGCCGGGACGCGGTTCGTTTGCAAGCTGCCAGGACATGATTGCCGGGTCGTCTGTATAATTCAGATCGGTAATTGTATTTCTGCGCGTCAGAATTTTGTAAATGAATTTTCTGAACTGTTCATTTGCTTTTTCGTTTCTGTAAAACTCCGCGCTGAAGTCCATAAATTTTCCCCACGACTGAAGCGTATCGTACGGATCCACAACATTGCCGTCTCCGAACCATTTGTTGTATGATGCAAATCCGCCGGACCATTCCCAATAGTTATTCAGAAATATAACTGCATGCATTCCCCGTTTGCCCATTTCGGCCAGAAGAAAATCGAGTCCCTGCAGAAGTTCTTCATTGTATTCACCGGGCGCCGGCTGGATAACCGGTTTCAGTGTTTTTTTTATGTAAGAATCTTCGGAAGAAGCCATCACTCTCAGATTGTTGAGACCGAGCTCATTGAGTTTATCCAATTCCCTTTTAAGCCGCTCGCGGTCACCCGTCGCGCCGGGCGATCCAAGATAGCAGCCGTACCATAAATTAGTGCCTGCGAAATAGTACGGTTTTCCATTCAGCGTGAAATGAGTCCCGTTCACACTAACAAATTTTGTTTCATCTATCTGCATCGCAGAGCATCCTTCGATTGCAAAAACAGATACAGCAATTGCAATAAAAAATATTTTCTTCATTTCCCATTTCCGTAATCTGGTTGCGGTTATAAATTCTGTCCGATTTCAATTTTAAAATATGCTTTTTATGAATTAAGTTCCTTTGTAAATTATTACTAAAATGTATTTTGTAATGGCCAAGAGAAACAAATATATATTCTTCCTGCTGAGCGCATTTCTGCTGCTTCTGATCCCGCTCCAGCATTTTATGAAGGCAGCCCCTATTGTTTCCTACACGGCCATTTTCACTTCAGCATCCGTTTTATATTTAGCCGCGGCGGTTTTCATTTTTAAATCGGAAATTTCGCACAAGCAGATTTTAATTATTGCACTTGCGGCATTTCTTATAAAGCTGAGTTTTGTGGCGTCACCCGTTACCGGCTCGGACGATATTTACCGTTACATGTGGGACGGAAAAATTCAATCAAACGGAATCAATCCGTATCTCTATGCGCCGGATGACGTCCGTTTAGCCCCATATCATTCGGATCTGCTTCCGAAGGCGTTAAATTTCAAGGAGATGAAGACAATCTACTTTCCGCTGAGCCAGTGGCTGTTTTATACCGGGTACAAACTCGGCGGCGAAAGCGTATGGGGTTATAAGCTGCTTCTTCTGATTTTTGAACTTCTGACGATCTGGTCGATAATTCTGCTCCTTAAAAAAACAGATACGGATCTGAAATATTCACTTCTGTATATTCTTGCACCTCTTCCGTTTTTTGAGTTTGCAATCGATGCGCACCTGGACGGATTCGGTCTGCCGCTTCTTCTTTTTTCAATCTACTTTTTTATAGATAAGAAATATTTATTCTCCGCATTTTTTCTTGGACTCTCTTTATCCATCAAACCGGTTGGGCTTCTTCTGGCGCCAGTATATCTGCTTAGTCAAAAAACAAACACCGAGAGAATGAAATTTATTTTTACGGCAGCTGTCTCTTTTTTCATTCAGTTTGTGTTTTACATTTCGAACACCAATCCGTTTGAATCATTTTTTATTTTTACGAAGAACTGGTTCTTCAACGGATTTGTTTTCAATCTGCTCAATTCAGTTGTTCACAACAATCAGACATCCCGTTTGATATGTGCGGCATTTTTAATATTAAGCCTGCTGCCGGTCTATTTTTCAAAAAAGGAGTTCACAGATAAAATTTATTTTTCTGTCCTGTTACTGATGATTTTTTCTCCTGTGGTTCATCCCTGGTATATTGCATGGGTGCTTATATTGGTTCCTCTTTCAAAAAAATGGAGCGGCATCTATTTCACTGCGATGGCGAGTCTGACGGCTTTTACCGTTTTAAATTATCAGCTTTACGGCATCTGGAAAGATTATTGGATTGTTCTTTTTATTGAATATCTTCCCACCCTGATTTTATTAATTTATGAATTGAAGGGTGCCGGATTTAATTTTAAACCGTTTAGAAATAATTAATTCCGCCATTGAAACAGTTATAACAATTAAGAGCAATTAATGAAAAAATTATACGCACTATTTTTAGCCGCAATGCTTTTATACTCCTGTTCCACGCAGGTGGAAACCGTGAAAAAGGCGGAGGAGAAGCCGGCTCCCGTTGTTGAAAAGAAGAAAAGCCTCTCTTTCCAATTCGAAATGAACAGTTCAAAAATAAATTCTTCTCTGCGCGGAATTTCCGTGATTGATTCTTTGAATGCGTGGGCAAGCGGCTCGAACGGAACTTTTCTCAGAACAACCGATGGAGGAAAGACCTGGAATCAGGGGAAAGTTAAGGGATTTGAGACTCTCGACTTCAGAGACATTGAAGCATTCGACAAAAACACGGCGATAATTATGAGCGTGGATGCGCCGGCTTTCTTTTTCAAAACGACTGACGGCGGAAGATCTTGGAAAAGAAAATATATGAACCGCGATCCTAAAATATTTTTTGACGGAATGACTTTCTGGAACGAGAAGAACGGAATTGCCTTCAGCGATCCGATAGACGAAAGATTTTTTGTGGTCACTACAAAGGACGGCGGAGACACGTGGCGCGAAATTCCCTCTATGTATCTGCCGCAGGCATGGAAAGGAGAAGGAGGATTTGCCGCGAGCGGAACATCCATAGCGGTAGCCGGAAAAGACCTTGCGTGGATAGGAACAGGCGGCGGTGAAAGCGCCAGAATATTTTTCTCGGAGGACGCCGGTGAGAACTGGCGCGTTGTTAATTCCCCGCTTAAATCGGGATCTCCATCGAGGGGAGTTTTTTCAATCGCATTCAAAGACGATATGTACGGAGTAGCTGTCGGCGGAGATTATAAAAATGATAAGGATAAATCGGGCAATTGCGCAATTACGGACGACGGCGGACTGAGCTGGAACCTGGTCGATAAAAATCAGCCGGGCGGATTCCGGTCATGCGTGGCGTGGATCGATGCGTTTAAATGTTACCTGGCAGCAGGAACATCGGGCAGCGATTATTCTTTAGACGACGGCAAAACCTGGTCGCCCGCTGACACAAAAAGTTTTAACGCCATCGGAGTTTCGAAGAGAGACGGCACCTGCTTTGCAATTGGAGATAAAGGTGCAATTGCAAAAATTTTGATTAAAGTGAACTGAACGACAGAGATTCCTTAACCGTGAATCCCTTCAAGTGTTGTCAAGGAGTGGTCCTTGACCTACGAGTGGAAACTACTCTCCGAGTCGTCCTTGACCCACTACATGTACTCGTTTTGCAATTGGAGATAAATGCGGGATTGCAAAAATTATTATCAGTGAGAATTAGATTCGCTGAATTGTTGAGAAATAAGTAATTCACAAGTGGTTGAATTGTTGGGGAAAAAGTAATTCACAAGTGGTTGAATTGTTGAACCAAATGTAATTCACAAGCTGTTGAATTGTTGAATCGATGAAATATTTTATTGAATTTTAAGTGGAGTGATCGATTCAACACTTTAACAGTATTAATTCTTTAAATGTTGTTCAACAATTCAACAACTTTAGACATACTTCAAGATATCAATCACTTCTTAAAAAGATTCTTCAACTTGTCTTCAAGGAATCCGCGTTTTTCTTTTTCGAGCTGTGCAAGCAGTTCCTCTTTTTTATCTCCGATCAGATTAAGTTTATCGGCGAAGAGCGCATCATAGCCGCCGATCTGGTTCTTTATCTCATCAATTTTGGTTTCATACTGCTTTCTGAATCTCTGAACCTGATCATTCACAACCGTATCGAATTTGCTTTTCAGTTCTTCCTGAAGTTTTGCTATCTCCTCACCCAGAACCGCAGAAACTTTTTCGGCCAATTGTTCATCCAGATCTGTGGAGATATCGATATTAAACGCGCCTTCCGTATTCCAGAGGCGCAGCCCTACATTCAGGCTGTTTATTCTTGACAGGACTTCTCTAACGAGTCGTTCGGCTATATTCTTCGGTTCGGATTCAAAATTCAGTTTAATATTGCTGAGCGAAAATTTTGCCGACGCATCAATCTTGTCGCCCGGTACAGAAATTTTTACATCCGTGCTCATGAATGCATCGGAAATTTTTGACGGAAGGAATTCGGAATTGCCGAGTGAAAATTCTCTAACGGGAACATTTGATAAAGATGCTTCAATCTGATCGAGCTGCCGGTCTCCCCTTCTCTCCATCAATCCGGATAATGTCATTTTGCGGTTATTGTTTCCGGTCCCTTCCAAAGAAACAGTCATGGGAGAGCCGGTAAGATTTTGATTGTCGGTTATATTGAATGCGTTCCCTTTAGCGTAAAAATAATCGGAAGCGGTTTTCTCCGTGCCGCCAGTAATATTTATTTTTTTTATCCATAGCTTTGGATATCCTCTATCCACCGGAAATCTAATATCCTGCCCTTTCATACGAGGAGGAGCTTCATAATCGGGCTTCGATTGATATT
>JAKAMT010000108.1 GCA_021812705.1 Bacteroidota bacterium
CTTCCAGAATTCTTTGCGCTTCGTCTTTGGAGATCTGATTTTTCTGCTGCTGTTGTTTCTGCTGCTGATCCTGGTTCTGTTTATTTTGGTCCTGCTTGTTCTGATCTTTATTCTGCTGCTGATTTTTATTCTGGTCTTTATTCTGATCATTCTTCTTATCGTTCTTATTCTGATTTTGCTGCTGGTTCTGCTTCATCATGTTGAGAGCGTAAGAAAGATTGTATTTGGTTTCGAGATCATCAGGATTCTGTTTAAGGGAATTTTTGTATGCGCTAATCGATTCCTGATATTTTTGCTGCTTCAGCAGAGAGTTGCCGATATTGTGATAAATTTTCGCCTGGTTGTATTTATCATCAGTGAACTGTAGGGAATTTTTGTACGATTGAATCGCTTCGTCGTATCTGCCCTGTTTATAGTATGCATCACCCAGATTGAAATGTCCCTGAAAAGTTTCGGGATCTTTTTCCAAACTTTTTTTAAACTTCACTTCGGAGTCTGCATATTTTTTTGAGCTGTAAAGATCAACTCCGTCATTATTCAATTCCCTTTTGCTCTGTGCGGGAACCAATAACGAACTCAAAAAAAGCAGAACCGGTATTGAAAAGTTTTTAATTTTCATTTGTTCACCCCGCGTAATTTTTCGAACCGCGTCAGCCATTTGGATCTGTTGGATGTAAGGAAGAAATCGGCTAATAAAATCATAATTGCTGGGAACAAGAAATAATAAAATCTGTCTTCATACTCTGTAATTCTTTTAGAACCGTATTCTGACTGTTGAATTTTTGCAAGGTCGTTGTAGATCGATTCCAGTTCATCTTCGGTATTGCTGCCCCTGTAATATTTGCCCGAAGTTTTTTCGGCGATTGTCTTCAGAATCGATTCGTCCAGTTTTGTTAAGACAATATTTCCTTCATTATCTTTCTTATAACCACGCTGAACGCCCGATTCATCGTAAACGGGAATTGGCACACCCACAGGCGATCCGAAACCGATAGAGTAGATTGAGACTTCACGCGATTTGGCTTCATCCAAAGAATTATCTACGCTGCCTTCATGATCTTCGCCGTCTGTGATTATTACTATAGCTTTCTTTGTTCCGTCATCGTACCTGAAAGATTTGAGAGCCAAGTCGATTGCCGGACCAATGGCGGTACCCGGCTGAGGAACGGAATTGAAATCCACTGCGTTAAGAAACAAATTTGCCGCTGAATAATCTGATGTAAGGGGAAACTGAATGTACGCCTGACCGGCAAAGACGATAAGCCCTATCTTGTCTCCCTTCAGTTTCTGAATAAGCTTGGAGATTTCAAATTTTGCTTTTTCGAGACGGCTTGGTTTAATATCTTCCGCGCCCATGCTCTTAGAAACATCCAATAAAATGTATACTTCAATGCCGATCTGCTTCATATCTTCTATCTTCGTGCCGATCTGCGGATTAGCGACAGCGATTGTAATTAATATGAAAGCAATGAGCGACAAACCGAACTTAAGCGAAGATTTAAAATTGCTTCTCAGCGGAAAAAGAATGCTGTGCATTTTCTGACCGGCAAAATTTTCCAGAGTCTTATTCTGCTTCTTCAATGTGAACCAGTAGAATGCAACAAGCACCGGTATCAGCCAGAGAAAATAAAGATATTCGCTATTTGCAAAACGTAACAATTCTATGTCTTTATTTTATATGAAAAAAATTTTTTATTAAGGCAACCGTCTCAAATATGTTCTTGATAAAATTAAATCCGAACCCAGCAGCAACAAACCAATTAAAGCCCATCCGTAAAAAAGTTCTTTAGCATTTCTATAAGATGTTACTTCCACTCTTGTTTTTTCAAGCCGGTCGATCTCGTCGTAAATCTGAACTAATTTTCTGTTGTCGGTTGCGCGGAAATATTTTCCACCGGTGATGGAAGAGATCTGTTTCAGCACGTTTTCATCTATTTCCACAGGCACCATTTGATATCTAATTCCGAACGGAGTTTGGAACGGATAAGGCGCCTCGCCCATGGTTCCTACGCCGACGCAATAAATTCTTATTCCAAATTTCTGTGCAATCTGAGCGGCAGTAAGAGGATCCACTTCTCCTCTGTTGTTCACGCCGTCTGTAAGAAGAATCATCACTTTGCTTTTTGACTGGCTGTCTTTGAGTCTGTTAACGCCGTTGGCTATCGCGTTACCTATTGCAGTGCCGTCTTCAATCATTCCGGTCTTAATCTCTTTTAAAAGATTTCTTAATACAGAATAGTCGACTGTAAGCGGGCACTGGGTAAAGCTCTCGCCGGAAAAAATAACAAGGCCGATCTTGTCATTTGTTCTGCCGGCTATAAAATCATCGATTACTTTTTTTGCCGCTTCAACTCTGTTAGGTTTAAAATCTTCCGCAAGCATGCTGCCGGAGATATCAAGAACCATCGCAATGTCGATTCCCTCTGCGTAAAAATTTTCTCCGCTTGAGAAACTTTGCGGTCTAGCTGCCGCGACAATTAAAAATGCCAGAGCGCCCAATCTTAAAAAAGCCGGAAGATGAATTAATTTTTCTTTTAGTGTGCGAGGTATATTGGAGAAAATTTTGACAGACGAATAGGCAAAGTCGGGAGAAATTACATTTTGCTTTTTCCAGTACCAGTAACCCATCGCAGGTATCAGAAGCAGCAGCCAGAGTACAAACGGATATGCGAATGTGATATCACTGAACATTTTCAGTCCCGCTCTCTGTTTTAGGCTTTTCTGCCGGGATTGTGCTTCTAACAATTTCGTAAGCCTGGCTCATCATTTCCTCATTCACCCGGGGCATCGGTTCAAATTTTGCAAATTTCACCAGATCTGCGTTGCTGAAGAATTTTTCCGAAACGGATAAAACCGATTTGCCTTCCTCCAGGAAACTCAATACTCCGAAGATCTCAGAAGAAGTCAATTCCAGCGCGCGAAAATTAAAACGTGCTTCAAAATATTCTCTTACTATCTGAGTTACTTCCGAATGGAATTCTTTAACAAATCCGTTCTGCCATAATTTTTTATTTTCCAGTTCCGCAAGTTTGTTCAGCGCAATCTCATGCGGAGGAATAATAACCTCCGGCGCCGTAATTCCCTTTTGCTGTTTTTTCTTTTTATAATATTTATAAAGAAAAAATCCGGTAAGACCGAGAATAATTATTGCCAGCATGATCAAACCGATCAGCAGCCAGTTGAGAGGAAATTTAACAGGTTCTTTTACGTCTCGTATATCTTCCTGCTGATTAACCTGGAGAGTGCGTACGGTAATTACAACCGGATTGGTGTTAATATATTTCTTTACGGAACTGTTCCACTCAGTGTAGCCAATAGGCAGCGGAGGAATAGTCACCTTTGCAGAATCATATTTTGAAAAAATGTAATGAAATCTTTCGGTAACAATATTATTAACTTCATTTTTTTCGGAAGGCAGAGCATTTATAAATTCTAGAGTTTTGACCGAATCTTTTACCGGCGGAAGATAAACGACTATTCCCTTATCGTGTTTTATCTCTATCTGATACCTGATATAATCGCCAACTTTATAAGCCGACGTATCTGTAGAGGCGCTAACACTAATTGTCTGCGCACTCAGATAAGCAATTGAAAAAAGAAAGAATAACGAAAGGAGCCGGATAAATTTTACCATCTTTTTTCCCTGAGCTTAAAGAAATCGACGAGCGGTTTGGTGTATGAACCGGAAGTCCCGATATCGATCGAATCCAGCCGGCTCGAAATAAAGAGCTGTTTTCTGTATTCCAACCAGTATCTTTCTTCTTCTTCAACTGCCTTCCTTACACGCTTGTCGCCGGTATCGAGATATCGAACTTCTCCTGTTTCTGCGTCTTTGAATTTAATCAGTCCCGAATCGGGAAGAGATTTTTCGCGAGGATCTCTCAGAACAATTCCTATAAGATCATGCTTCCTTCCTACGATTCTTAGAATTTTTTCGTATCCGGAATCAATATAATCTGATATTAAAAATACTATTGCTTTCTTTTTAATAGTATGGTTGAAATATTCGAGTGCCTGCTTGATGTTGGTAGTTTTTCCTTCCGGTTCAAAAGAGAGCACTTCACGGATAATTCTGAGGGAATGGCTCTTCCCTTTTCTGGGCGGAACAAATTTTTCAATTCTGTCTGTGAACAGAATAAGACCGACTTTATCATTGTTCTTTAACGCCGAGAAAGCCAGTATTGCGCTTAATTCGGCTGCTACCTGCTGTTTCGTTTTTTCTGCCGTGCCGAAATGAAGAGAGCCGCTCATATCCACAAGAAGTATAACGGTAAGTTCTCTCTCCTCTTCAAATATTTTTATAAAGGGGTGGCCGAACCGGGCAGTAACGTTCCAGTCGATATTTCTTATATCGTCGCCGAAATTATATTCGCGCACTTCGGAAAATTCCATTCCTCTTCCTTTAAAGACAGAATGATATTCACCGGAGAATACATCATTCACGATTCCGCGGGTGCGGATCTCTATCTGTTTAACCTGTTTTAATAATTCTTTAGTCAGCATATCAAATTATTTTTGTAAAAATCACGGCACTTCAATTTTGTTAAGAATTTTAGAGATGATTGTCTCGGAAGTAATGTCTTCCGCCTCTGCCTCATAAGTAACAGCAATTCTGTGTCTCAAAACATCGGAACAGATAGAGCGTACATCTTCGGGAATCACATAACCTCTTCTTCTTATGAATGCCATTGCGCGCGCGCCGAGAGCGAGATTGATGGATGCCCGCGGAGATCCGCCGTAGCTTATAAGGTCAGTCAGTTCGTCGAGTCCGAAATCTTTAGGATTTCTGGTTGCAAAGACTATATCAAGAATATACTTTTCAATTTTTTCATCAACATAAATTTCCTGAACAAGTTTGCGCGCGCGTATAATATCTTCCGGATTGATAACCGGATTTATTTGTGCGTTGTCGGGTGCAGTATTCATTTTCATAATCTTCTGCTCTTCCTCCCGCGAGGGATAGGTGATTTTCACTTTCAGCATAAAGCGGTCCACCTGGGCTTCAGGGAGAGGATAGGTACCTTCCTGCTCAATCGGATTTTGAGTTGCAAGCACAAGGAAAGGATCATCCAATTTAAAAGTTGAATCGCCTATCGTAACCTGTCTCTCCTGCATCGCCTCCAGAAGTGCGCTCTGGACTTTGGCAGGCGCGCGGTTGATTTCATCAGCGAGAATGAAATTTGAAAAGATGGGGCCTTTTTTGATTGCAAAATTTCCATCCTTCTGATTATATATTAGAGTGCCAATCAGATCCGCGGGAAGCAGATCGGGGGTAAATTGTATCCTTTGGAATTTTGCTTTCATAGATGACGCAAGAGATTTTATAGCAAGTGTTTTTGCCAATCCGGGCACTCCTTCCAGCAAAACATGTCCGTTGCCAAGAAGTCCAACGACCAATCTTTCGAGCATCATCTTCTGCCCGACTATAGTCTTGCCGATTTCATTGAATAGCGCGTCTATGAACTCGCTTTCTCTTCTTATCTTCTCATTTAGTGCTGTGATATCCAATTTAGATCCTCGCTCTTTTTATAAATCGAATGATTTTCTACAAACAACCACAAAAATTTGTTTCTGAATTTCAAAAAAAAATAATGCATCTTTTTTTGGCGAGGCAATATAAGAAAATGAAAAATGATTTTGAGATCGATTTTTGTCCGGTTCTAAATGTTAAAAAGTCTTAAAAAACTTCAGCTCTGTGGAATCTTTAACCCAACATCGCTAATAATAGTGTGCAAATTTTGTGAAATATGAAGAAAATAATTTTCAGACGTGATTTTACATGATTTTGAAGAGACGATTATGATTAAACTACCAAACCGGTATGTGTGTTTAAGATATGGAAGTTAGAGACAGGCTAAAACCAAATCAATAAATAAACGGAGCAATTATGAAACGGATCTCTTTTTATATCGCAGTTATTCTTATGGTCTCATTTACCGGATTGATGGCTCAGGGCAGAATGACTCATGAAGAAAGGGTCAAGCAATATCAAGAAAGATTGAAACTGAATCCAGAACAAACTAAAAAGGTTGATGCTATTCTAGTAAAGATGGAAAAGAAAATTGAAAAGATGCGCGAAAGCGGAGACAGAGAAAATTTTAGAGAAGAAATGATGAAGATCAATCAGGAATCGACTGACGAGATTCAGAAAATATTAAAACCGGCTCAGAGGGAAGAGCTAAAAAAAATGATAGAAGAGAGAAAAAGCAGGATGCAGAATTGGGGCGGCGGAAGGAACAGACAGCAATAATTTTCTAATTAACAAAGTTCATTGAATTTGAGAAGAGATATGAAAAAGAAAACAATCATTATTTCGGTGACAGTATTAATCCTGGCAATCGCAGCTTATTTTATTTTTTTCAGCGGCGACAATAAAGCAACAAAATTCAGTTATTCGCAAATAACCAAAGGGAACCTGAATGTGGTAATAAGCAGCTCCGGTACAATTCAGGCAATTAAAACCGTTGAAGTGGGAACTCAAGTATCCGGAAAAATAGACAGGCTTCTGGTTGACTTCAACAGTCAGGTTAGGAAAGGCCAGCTTATTGCGGTTCTCGATACCGTGGTACTGGCGGCCTCAGTCAGAGACGCTCAGTCAAATTTGGATAAAGCCAAGGCGCAGTACGAACAGGCAGTTGCAGTTCATGAAAGAAACAAACAACTCTATGATAAGAAGTTCATGAATGAAGTGGATTTCATAGCGTCCAAGACTAACGTTCAGGTTCTTCTTGCATCCCAAAAGTCTGCCATTACCGCCTTGGAACGCGCAAAGATGAATTTGAATTACGCCTACATTTATGCTCCTATTTCCGGAACAATTATAAACAGAGCGGTCGAAGAAGGTCAGACAGTTGCGGCGAGTTTATCATCGCCAACAATTTTTACAATTGCAGAGGATCTTTCGTCGATGCGCATTCTGACCAATGTGGACGAGAGCGACATCGGACAGATTAAGCAGGGACAAAAAGTAACTTTCACTGTTCAGTCTCAGCCCGGAAAAAAATTCGACGGTGAAGTTTCTCAGGTGCGTTTGAATCCCAATGTCGTTTCAAATGTGGTAAGCTATGTAGTAGTAGTAAAAGCCGACAACAAAGACAGACTTTTATTGCCGGGCATGACAGCTACAGTAGATTTCTATGTTGATTTCAGAGAGAATGTTCTTTTGGTTCCGAACATTGCACTCCGTTTTCAACCGAACGAAGATATGATGGCAGAGTATCAGAAGAATAGAGAGAAGGAATTGGCGAATCTTCCGGACAGCGTGAAGAAGAGAATGCAGGAATTCAGAGGCGGCGGTCAGAACGGTCAAACTGGAATGAGCGGTTCATTCGGAGGCGGACAGATGGGAATGGGAAGAGATAACAACGGCGGGCAGAGAAGAAGAAGCGGAAGCAGAGTCTGGTATTTTGATGAAAACAATAAACTGCAGGCCGCAATGATTATGGCCGGACTGACCGACGGAAAAAATACGGAGATTATCAGAAGCAGAAATCTGAAGGAAGGAATGAAGGTCATTACCGGAATCATCGAAAACAATACACCTGCGGCTGCTGCGCCTAGCACTAACGTATTCATACAAAGCACACCGGGCAACAGAGGTCCTGTCCGAGGATTTTAATTAGGAGATGAGATTTTGGAAAATATTTTAATTAAAACTGTTAATCTTACAAAAACTTATATAGTCGGCGAGGTGGAAGTTCACGCGCTCCGGTCTGTAAATATAGATATTCACAAAGGGGAGTTTGTTGCCATCATGGGAGCGTCCGGTTCCGGCAAATCAACTCTTATGAATTTGCTCGGCTGCCTCGACATGCCTACATCGGGCGATTACTTGCTCGACGGCATTAACACAAGCAAGCTGATTCCAAATGAATATGCAAATATCAGAAATCAGAAGATCGGATTTGTATTTCAGGGATTCAATCTATTACCGCGAACAACAGCCTTGGAAAATGTAGAACTACCGCTCATGTACGACCGCCTCGAAAAAATAAAAGATCATCAGAAAAAAGCTACAGAGGCGCTGACACGAGTCGGACTTGGAGACAGAATGCATCATATACCCAGTCAGCTCTCAGGCGGTCAGCAGCAGAGAGTTGCTCTTGCGCGCGCACTTGTAAATGAACCAAGTTTAATACTGGCGGATGAACCGACTGGAAATTTAGACAGCGTTACTTCCGTGGAGGTTTTTAATCTTTTCCAGAAATTGAATGATGAAGGAATTACAATTGTAATGGTTACGCATGAACGGGATTTTGCCGCATTCGCCAAGAGAATTATTGAAATGAAAGATGGAAAAGTTATTAAGGACTATGCAATTAAGGATAGACTGAATGCGGAAGCGGAATTAAAAAGAGTAATTGCCGAAGCTGAAATTGTAGAATAAGGAAATAATTTTATGAAAGCTAAAATAATTTTAAAAGTTGCAACAAGAAGCATTATGAGAGCGCGCTTGAGAAGTCTTCTTACAGCACTCGGAATAATTATAGGCGTTGCGGCTGTTGTTGTGATGGTTGCCATAGGAGACGGAGCTCAGAAAAAAGTTGAAGAACAGATTGCTTCTCTGGGATCCAACTTAATAATTATTACTCCCGGCGCTTCTACTACAGGCGGCGTTAACAGAGGATCTGGAACTTTCAACAGATTCACCTGGGACGATGTGGATAAGATCAAAAATGAAGCAACCCTCATCAAAGGCGCAACACCGATAGTTTTTAGCGGCGGACAGGTGATTGGCGGAATCGGCAACTGGTTTACCAGAATCCAGGGCGTCTCTCCGGATTATCTTACCATCAGATCCTGGGCTTTGGAAAGCGGCGAGTTTTTTACGGAAAGAGATGTTATGGCACGCTCGAAAGTCTGCATTCTAGGCGCAGATGTTGTTAAAAATTTATTCCCTAACGATGATCCTGTTGGACAGCAGATCAGAATCCGCAGCGTACCCTTTAGAGTGATCGGCGTATTGAAAGCGAAAGGACAGAGTGCGCAGGGCACCAGCAATGACGATATAATTCTAGCGCCATCGCGAACCGTGGGCGACCGGCTTTCAGGCGATCATATGAGAATAGG
>JAKAMT010000109.1 GCA_021812705.1 Bacteroidota bacterium
TCCATACTGTTACAGAGACGGCAGAACAGACGGGATGATGGAAAAACTTTTCAGCGTTATGCCGCCGGACGAATTGTATTCCAGGACCGGAATTCAATTCATGCAGATTAACACGCTCATTCAGCTATATAGTGAAATATCGTCAAATAAAAATTTTTGCCGCGATGTGAAGAGATTGCTTTTCATGCCGGACCTGTTCAATTACTTTCTAACGGGAAAGATGATAAACGAATATACAATCTCATCCACATCCCAAATGCTGAACGCAAACAAGAAGAAATTCGACACAAAGATTTTATCCGCATTAAATATTAAGCCAGCGATATTCGGAAAAGTTGTTATGCCGGGCACAGTTATCGGAAAACTTCTTCCTGAAATATCAAAGGAAACTATGGCCGGGACCATCGATGTAATAGCGGTCGGTTCTCATGATACGGCAAGCGCAGTTGCCGCAGTTCCTGCAAGCGGAAACGACTGGGCATATCTAAGTTCCGGAACATGGTCGCTTCTTGGAATCGAAAACGACGGACCGATTATTAACTATCAGCTAAATAAAGATTTTACTAATGAAGGCGCGGTCGGCGGCAAAATACGGTTTTTGAGAAATACATCCGGGCTCTGGTTTCTGCAGGAGCTGAGAAAGAGCTGGAGCCGCAACGGAGAGGAGTTGAGTTACGAGAATATTACCAGCCTGGCGGCTTGTTCCATCGGCACATCATGCAGAATAGATCCCGACCATAAATTATTTTTAAATCCGCCGGATATGAGGGAAGCAATATTAAAATACTGCGATGAGACGGCTCAGAAGAAGCCCGAAAACATTGGCGATTATGCCCGCACTGTTCTTGAAAGTCTCGCGTTTAAATACAGCGGCATTCTTAAAAAGATTGAGGACGTTTCAGATAAAAAAATTAATAAGATCCATATAGTAGGCGGCGGATCACAAAATAAACTTTTGAATCAGCTTACTGCAAACGCAACTGGTAAAACTGTTTTTGCCGGACCAACCGAGGCAACGGCGCTCGGCAATATTTTAGTTCAGGCCGTTGCAAAAGGAAAAATAAAATCGTTCGAAGAGACACGCAAAATCTCCGCCGATTCGTTTCCCACTATGGTCTTTATGCCGGTTGGGGTCAATTAAATTTTTCAATAAATTTATTTTTATATTTTGAACAATAACAAAAGCTGCGTGGGAAAGAATATTTCAAAGCGAATTGGAAGTGTAATTAAGTTAAGACCGGAATATGAAGAACGGTATATTATACTTCACCGGCACACTTTTCCCGGTGTGCTGTCTCAGATAAAAAAAGTTAACATTAGAAACTATTCCATATTCCTCTTAGGCGGAATTTTATTTTCGTATTATGAATACATCGGCACTAACTTTTCTGAGGATATGAAACTGATTGCCGACGATGTTACAAAGGACTGGTGGAAACTCACAGATCCGATGCAAGAACCCTTCCCAGACCGGAAAGATGGCGAATGGTGGAGCGAGATGAAAATTATTCTTCCAGGAATGGATCAAACCATCTCCTCAGACGGGAGTGTGCGTTTCGCATTTACAGCTTCTCTAATAAAAAACCTTGATGCAGATATTGAACCATCTTTAGTGGAGATTTTTGATGCAACGAGACAAAGTGTTTTTTCCGAGACCGTAAAAAACATTAATCTTTTCAATAAGAATGATAAAGTTTACCTCTATTTAGAATGCAAATCGAACGAAGCAGCGCTATATTTCAAGTATTTGAACGAATTAATTACCGATAACATTGATTTCCGGAAGCTGTTTATAACCGGAGAGAGAAACAATATTTGGAATATTATGAAAGAAGTATTTCACACTAACTAAAATTCATGATAATGGAAAAGAAAAAAGTTTTTGTTACCGGATGTTTTGACATGCTGCACAGCGGTCACGTTGCGTTCCTTCAGGAAGCTTCCAGATACGGCGATCTCTATGTTGGGATAGGCAGCGACGAAACAGTCCACAATTTAAAAGGAAGGTTTCCTGTCACCAATCAGGATGAGAGGAAATATATGCTGGATGCAATCAAATGCGTCAGGCAAACCCTTATAAATCAAGGGTCGGGATTAATGGATTTCCTAAAAGAGCTTGAAGTAGTTAAGCCCGATATTTTCATTGTGAATGAGGACGGCAATACTCCTGCTAAAGAAAAATTATGCTCGGATCTTGGAATTGAATATTTAGTGCTTAGAAGAATTCCTCACGGAAATCTGAATGCAAGATCCACAACTTCGCTGCGCGAAGAATGTAAAATTCCGTACCGGATTGATCTGGCAGGCGGCTGGCTGGATCAGCCGTTCGTCGGGAAATATTCCGCGGGTTCCGTCATCACCATTTCTATTGAACCCACAATAGAGTTTAACGAAAGGAGCGGTATGGCTTCGAGCACCCGCAGAAAAGCCATAGAGCTGTGGAATACGGATATTCCTTCCGGCGACAACGAACAGAATGCAAAAATACTTTTCAGCTATGAAAATCCGCCCGGCACAAAAATTATTGCCGGCTCTCAGGATGCATTAGGAATAGTAATGCCCGGACTTAATAAATTGGAATACGAAGGGTCTTACTGGCCTAAAAATATTATCTCGGTTGAAGATGAAAATATTTTATCGTGGATTGAAGAGCATCTTTATCTGATGACGCTGGGTCCGCGAAATTATTCTTTTGATGTTCTCGAAGGAATCAGGATAAATAATGAAAATGCCGGGGAGCTTTCAGCAGCCGCCGAAAAATGCTGGGATGCAATATTGAACGCCGACCTGAAAAACTTTGGAGAATATTTCAGAAAATCCTTCGAGGCCCAAATTAAAATGTTTCCGAATATGGTCTATGATGAGATATTTAAAACGATTGATAAATACAGAGAGAGCGCGTTCGGCTGGAAATTATCGGGCGCGGGAGGAGGAGGGTATCTTATCTTTGTTTCGGAAAAAACAATTGAAGGAGCAATGAAAATAAAGATTAGAAGAAAATCGATTTGATTCTTTTATCAGATAAATTCATTCAATGATTAAACACCGGAAACAACTATGAATTTTTCAAAAATGTTCAAAACAGACGACGGTAACAACTATTTCTTTACTTTCTTTTTAGTCACAACTCTATTTCTGCTCTGGGGAACCTGCAATGGAATGATCGATGTAATGGATAAACATTTTCAGGATTTTCTCCATCTCTCAAAAGCCCAGTCGGCATGGGTTCAGTTTGCCCACTATCTGGGATATCTTCTGATGGCGCTTCCAGCGAGCTGGCTTGCAAGAAAACTCGGCTACAAAGGGGGAATCATATCAGGACTCCTGCTAGTCTCTCTTGGAGGATTCTGGTTTATTCCCGCAACTCATATTTCTCAGTTCTGGGCTTTTCTTCTTGGTGTATGTTTTATCGCGATGGGTCTTACAGTTTTGGAAACCGTAGCCAATCCCTACACAACTGTTCTTGGTCCTAAAAAATTTGCGGCCACCAGAATAAATCTCGCGCAGTCATTCAACGGCATCGGCTGGATATTCGGACCTATAATAGGCGGAGCATTTTTTTATTCCTCAGAGGGCGCAGAAGTTGCACAGGGACAGCTTTATATTCCATACATGATTGTTGCAATCATAGTTCTTGTACTGGCAGTAATATTTTATTTCGCCAATGTCCCGGATCTGAATACGGAAGACGAATATCATCTCAGCGATTCCGAACAGTCCGGTACTAAAACTTCAATCTGGAAGCATTCTCACTTCAACGGCGCGGTGCTCGCGCAATTTTTATATGTAGCCGCTCAAGCCGGCATCTTCAGTTTCTTCATCAATTATATTATAGAGGAACTTCCGGCACTTTCTGCCGGACTTGCAAACAGCTGGCTCTTTGCAGACAGGACGGCGTTACGCGAGGGCGCTTATTTTGTGAACGAAAAAGGCGCAACATTTTTGCTCGGCACCATCGGTTTTCCTTTGTTTTTATTAGGGCGTGCGACGGGTGCGGCAATTTTAAGAAAATTAAGCGCGCATAAAGTGCTTGGCTCCTACGCAGCAGTGAATGTTGTTCTCTGCCTTCTGGTTGTTTTCAAATTGGGATGGATCTCTGTGGGCGCAGTATTTCTTAGCTTCTTTTTTATGTCAATAATGTTTCCCACAATTTTTGCACTGGGAATTTACGGACTCGGAGTGCAGGCAAAGAGAGCATCCGGATTTATTGTAATGGCAATTATTGGAGGAGCTATAATGCCAAAGCTGATGGGATATCTCGGCGATGTTTACAACATGTCTTTCAGTTTTATAATGCCGTCGTTTTGTTTTGCCGCTGTTGCAGTTTACGGATTCTCCTGGTCTAAATTGAGCAAGTCCGAAGGTTTGGTCGGACTCGAAACCACAAAGGGGCATTAAAATATTTTAGAATTGTTGAGGCCGGTTCAAAAGTAATAATCTACTTAAAATTTGAGAACTACTTTTGATACGGCCTCTTTTTTTTCAGCTACTTTTTCTCAAGCACCGGAGAATTTCTGATTACCAATCCCTGAACTTTTTCGAATCGCGCCGCTTCCGTTTTTGGCGCAACCATTGCTTTAAAATTATCTATCTCAAGACCGTTCACATCGGAACAAATCAAAGCAGGACGAAGATCTTCTTTCACAAAACCGAAGTTAATATCCGCCAGTTCCAATCCCTTAACATGCCGCGCAAATATTCCGTATGAAGGCATCGTGTCTCTCGGTTCAGGATAAGCTTTGTCCAATTCCTTAGGAACTATCTGCGCTTGCTTCTCTGTGCCGCCGCCGTTAAAAATTATTCTGATATTCTGAAGACGGATTCCTTCTATCTGCTGCTCTTCTAATCCGGTAATTATAACTCCGTTCTTTGAATCGGCACCGTATACAATCACATTTGAAATTAAAATATTTCTCGCCAGGCTCGGTGCGGTAACATTAGGCCCGCGGTTCCGTCTGCCGGTGGTAACATAAATCGAGTAGGAATAAACATCCATCATTGAAATATTATCTATTACAATATTTTCCATAATTCCGCCGTCCACTTCTTCTAGCGCCAATCCTCTGCAGCTTCGGAATGTGCAGTTGGATACCGTCACATTTCTGAATCCGCCGTTGGCCTCTGTTCCGAATTTAATTCTTCCGTTTCCGTTTTTTCTGGGCACCATTGTTCCGTCCAGATAAGTTCCTTCAACAAATCCCGATACCTGGCAGTTGGTTATAGTTAAGTTTTCTGTGATTATATTTTTATTCAAGGCGAAACTGCTCTTAGGACAAATTGCGTCGTCCATAGGTGCATTCACACGGCAGTTTGAAACAACTGTGTTGCGGCAGCAGTCAAGATCTATTCCGTCTCTGTTGGTATCAATCGTTACATTATCAATAGTCATATTATCGCAGCCGGTTGTAATGATAGCGAAATGGCCGCCGTGGTAAATTGTAAAATCTTTCATTAAAACATTTCTGCACAATTTTAACGCGATAGCTTTATTGCCCAATCTTACAACAGTATCTTTTGGAATAGTGTTTGGGACCGGATTTGCTTTTCCGAAGTTTGAGTAGCCCGTCATTTTATCCTGGGGACCGTCGCTGCTTTTTAATCCGCCGCCGTTTATCATTCCGTATCCGGTGATAGAAACATCCGTGAGGTTCTCACCCCAGATTAGACTGTTGTGAAAAAAAGTATGTCCTCCGTCCTGATAAGCCATACCCTCAAATTTTTCGATCGGATCGTATGCATTCATCTCCTGCGGGGCACCGAGAATAACCGAACCGGCATCTAGAAATAAATTAATTTTACTTTTCAGATGAATGCTTCCGCTCAAATATGTGCCGGCGGGAATGTAAACAGTACCGCCCCCCGCATTTGCACATGCTTCGATGGCTTTATTTATTGCCGGACTGTCTAAATTTTTGCCGTCGCCTGCGGCACCGTAGCTGCGGACATTATAGAAAGATGAAAAAGTCTGCGCCTCATATTTCGATTGGATCAGTAAAATTAAGAGCAGCGAAAAAATTATTACAACTGATTGAGTTCCCTTCTTAAGCATCGGTATTCTCCAATAAATTAAAGAAATTTTAAGTATTGAAATACTTTACTCGAAAATAATTTTATAAATTTTTCCGGCAGACATCTTTAACGGAAATGTTCCGTCATTCATTGTGACGACCGGAATTTTCTTTCCGTTTTCGTAAACCTCGGATAGTTTTGTTCCTTTAGGCGCTCTTATTTTTTCTGTTGAACTGAATTTAGGTTTAAGAAGAGCGGAAGCCGATCCGGATTCATTCCAGCTTAAATCAACTTCCACAGAACCGCGCGCTTTAATTCCGCTGATTGATCCCTTCTTCCAGATTTTAGGAAGAGCAGGAAGAAAATTAAATTCACCGGCATGGCTCTGAAAAAGCATTTCAGCAATTGCGGCAGTGCCGCCGAAGTTGCCGTCAATTTGAAAAGGGGGATGAGTATCGAACATATTTGGAAGAGTGGATTTAGCCAGCAATGCATTTAAGTTCTGATATGCCTGCTCGCCCTCTTCCAGTCGCGCCCAGAAATTTATAATCCACGCGCGGCTCCATCCTGTGTGTCCGCTTCCAGCACTAAGTCTTCTTTCCAGAGTAACTCTAGCAGCCTTTGCCAATTCAGGTGTTCCGCGCAGTGTAATCTGATTATCCGGACTCAACGCGAATAGATGCGATATATGCCGGTGCCCCGGTTCCGCCTCCGTGTAATCTTCCTGCCATTCCTGAAGCTGTCCGTATTTACCGATTTTAAATGCGGGCAGGCGGTTTTTTGCAGATAGAATTTTTTTACGGAAATCTAAGTCGACATTTAAAATATTGCTTGTTTCGATTACACGCGTAAAGAGTGCGCGGGTCAGTTCAATATCCATCACAGGCGCCATGCATAAACGAACGCTCGAACCGTCGGAAGCTTTGTAAGAATTTTCCGGTGATAAAGAGGGCCCGGTAATTAAATTTCCGTTTTTATCTTCGATCAGATAATCTAAAAGGAACTGTGCGGCTTCTTTCATAACCGGGTAGGCACGATCGCGTAAAAATTTCTGGTCGCGCGTAAAATCATAATGATCCCACAAATGGAGACTCAGCCACACACCACCCATTGCCCACATTCCGGAAGTCACTTTGTCGATTGGTACCGCATCTCCCCATAGATCAGTATTGTGATGGATTACAAATCCGTTTGCGTTATATATTTTTTTTGCGGCTTCTCTGCCGAACGGAATTGCGTTTTCGAGAAGATCAAACAACGGGAAATGCAGTTCGCTAAGATTGCATGTCTCGGCAAGCCAGTAATTCATCTCAGTGTTGATGTTGATTGTATATTTGCTGTCCCACGCCGGAGCCAGCTGATCATTCCATTTTCCCTGAAGATTTGCGGCCATTGATCCGGGTCTGCTGCTCGATATCAGAAGATATCTTCCAAAATTGAAATAGAGTTCTTCGAGGCCGTTATCATTTTCGCCCGCTTTTACTTTTTCAAGCCGCGCATCTGTCGGAAGCGGCGATGAAGCATCGCTTAAATCAAGCTGTACTCGGTTAAAATATTTTTGATAATCTTTTAAATGGTCAGCTAATAAATTTCTATATGATTTTTTTACAGAGTTAATATACTCTTCACATCTTTTAAGCGGATCCTTTTCTTTAAAATTTGTTGCCGCACTAAATAGTAATGTTGCAGAGTTTGCGTTATCTATTTTGAGAGTGTTTTGATCCGATGAAAGAGATCCCCCTTCATTCACAACCTTCAACAATCCCGCAAATTTAACGCCGACTTTTCTTTCATCCTTATGCCGCGGGTCTCTTGCGATGGCTTCCCCCTCAATCAACAGCTGATTTTTAAAGATTCTAGAGTGCGCATCGGCTTCCCTTTCCAACTGTGCCGAGAAATTTATTTTCCCCGGTTTATCGGCAGTCAAACGGATTACAATCACCTGATCAACAGCCGACGAGAAAATTTCTCTGGTATAGTTCACACCGTCTGACTTGTAAGATATTTTTACCGTCGCTCTGTTAAGGTCGAGTTCTCTCCTGTAATCAAGATAATCCCGTACTCCGCGAAAATTCAATATCAGATTTCCGAGCGGCTGATATTGGGGCATGCGGTTTGGTATTGCGATTATTCCCCTATCAGCCAACGCTTCCGCCTCTTTGGGCTTCCCTTCAAATAAAAGTTTTCTTACTTCCTTAAGAGTTTCGGCTGATTTAGGATTAACGCGGTCTCTTTTTTCTCCCGCCCAAATAGTTTCTTCGTTAATCTGAATTTTTTCCTGAGCCGGGCAGCCAAAGACCATTGCGGCCAATCTTCCATTTCCTATAGGAAGCGCTTCATTCCAGTTCGCTGCCGGCTGTTTGTACCATAATTTTTTTTCTCCCTTAGCAGAAAGAGATAATGCAGATAATATTAATATCAGGAGCAACAAAATCATCGACGGGTACTTTCGATACCGGCTTAAAAATCTTTTTTCCATTTCAAATCACACGATTATTATTAATTATTTTTATCAGAAAGATAATTTTAAGACGGTCGCAGATGACGCCGGAACTTTTATTGTTATATCTTTATCCGGATTCTTAATTAATATTTTTTCCCAGTTGCCGTTCCAAATTCCTCTGCTGTTTATCTGCGCACCTCCTAAAGTTATTTCTTGCAGAGCGGCTATATCGTGTTCTTTATTAACCAAGGAGATACATTCGGCAGATTTGATCACCTGATCTAAGTTTAAGTTAACCTCCGCAATTTTTGAATCAACGCCGAATTCTTTGTTTATTACCGTCACAAATAATTCATTGCTGCCCGATAGTACCGCATAAACATTTACATTCAAATTATTTTCGGCCGATAGAATTTTAACAGGCATCAATTTTCCCTTTGACGAAAGATCAAATGCTCTTATCGCGTAGCCAAGCGGTCTTACTTCATAACCGTTTTTAGAGGTTACAAAGGAGGCATAATAGCATGGATTTGTTTTTTCTCCTGCGGCTACGCTGTCACCCGTATGAAAATTGATACCCGCCGAATTTAACTGCGCCCATTGATATAGA
>JAKAMT010000110.1 GCA_021812705.1 Bacteroidota bacterium
ATATTATTTTAAGCCGCGCGCAATATCTCTATCGAGCCTGGAAGAAGTGACGCTTGAGAACGACGAATTGGAGTCGTTGCGTCTTGCCGATTTTCTTGCTCACTCTCACGAAGAAGCGGCGGGGCAAATGAAAATATCCAGGGCTACATTCGGAAGAATTGTTGAAATAGCTAGATGGAAGGTAGTTGATGCAATTCTTAACGGGAAAGCAATCAAAATCAGCAATGAATTACCTGCGGCGCTCAAAAACAAAACAACCGGATGTAGATCTTGAAAGTCCTGTTCAAGAAAACATTCTAGAAAGAACGGAGAGTGTCCAAATTGTAAAAAATTAAATAATAGGAGTACTAAATGAAAATTGCGGTTCCAACAACAGAGTATAATCAAGTAGATGCTCACTTCGGGCATTGTGAATTTTTTACGGTTTTTACAGTTGAAAATAAATCGATATTAAATTCCGAGATTGTTCAATCACCAAAAGAATGCGGATGCAAATCGAATATTGCTGAAACATTAAATGAGATGGGAGTAAAGGTAATGCTTGCCGGGAATATGGGAGGCGGTGCGGTAAACGCGCTTGGAGCATATGGAATAACTGTTTACCGGGGTTGCTCTGGCGATGTGAAAAAACTTGTAGATGAATTTGTAAATGGGAATGTTAAAGACAGCGGTGAAGCATGCGGCCATCACGAGCATCATAGTCATCATAAGCCCGGGCATCATCACAATCAAAGTAATTAAAATTAAAAAGGCTGCCGAGAATGCTTCTAAAGGCTGCTGAAAGCAGGATTATTAAATATGATAGCGCAGGAAAACAAATATCATTGGTACGACGGTTGGTTCTATGATCTTTTCATAGCTCCAAATCAGGATAAGCTTTTCGGAAAAATTGGAGCTTTGATAGAACCGGATAAAGATATTATAGACGTTGGAACCGGAACGGGAAGATTTCCATTCTTCACAGCAGACAGATGCAAAAGCGTTCTCGGAATTGATCTTTCAGAAAAAAATATTCTTAGGGCTAATCGGAATTTATCCAAGAACAGAAACAGCAAAATTTCATTTCTTCATAAGAATATAGATCAAATAATAAATGAGGGGAAAATTCAGTATGATTATGCAGTTATGACTTATGTAATACACGAAGTGAATGAATCGGAAAGAATTGAATTACTGAATAAAATTTTCAAAGTCGCACGTAAAATCATAATTGGCGACTATCTTTTCCCAAGGCCGAAAACACCGGGTTCAGTTCTAAACGAAGCGGTGGAATTTATTGCCGGCAGAGAACACTATCGTAACTTTAAATCATATTTGAAAAATGGGGGCTTGATTGGTCTTGCCGAAGTAGGCGGATTCAAAATTGTAGGACAGATAAAGGATGAAATTTCGACATCACATGTAATCGTAATAATTAATAAGTAGTGAAACTCGATAGGAAAAAAGGAAGAAGAGTAAGAACGGAAAGGTGGTGATAAATAACGGATGCTTGGAGCTTCAGCACTAAGGATTCCAATACCTCCGCACATTTGTTACCAATAACTAATAACCAATAACCGATAACCGATAACCAATAACCATAACCCACACCCCCTACATTCTTCCGCACGAGCTTGTTTTGCAATCTTAAATGGGATAAATTTAGCGCCATGAAAATACGGTTAGGCAAAAATATCATCAGATTTGTGGCGGTAATCTTCCTCGGTGCCTTTTTATTTTCATTCCTCCATTCGGAGCTTGACTTCCTTAATTATGACGGAGATGAACACAGCGCCCACGATATTTGCGAGATCGTAAAAAATTCTGAATTGCAGTCAAAATCATTCCGTGACGAGATACAACCCGTTAAACTGATCGGCACATTCAATCTTTTAAGTATTGCCGTATTAAATCCCGAAACAGAAATACTCTCGCATACAATCGTTCCCCCGGATCTTAAATCAGTCCAGACCGACTTTATATATCTCTTCGATAAAAAACTTCTGATTTAAATCTCTAAGTCTTCCGAATCCTTCAAAGGGTAACTGGCGGATGTAATCCGTTTTAGATTTTTATTTTAAAATCATTGGAGTAATAATGTTTAATAACATGAGTATTGGAACGCATTTGAAATGGTATGCCCTATTCTTACTCTTTCTGACCATGCAGAATATCTTGATTTGCCAGACATTTCGCCAAAAAATAACACTGGATGAGGCCGCTGCAATCGGATTGAAAAATAATCCGGAAGTAAAAATCGCCAAAGAAAATATCTCATCCGCCAAAGGAAAATTCTGGAGCGGCATTTCGCTGCCCCAGCCGGAAATCGGAGTAAGCTATGAATATGCGCCGGTAAATAAAAGCTTGAGTAATTATGGTGAAAAAACTTTATCCGTAAGCCAGTCGCTGGAATTTCCCGCAAACTATTTTTTGAAAGGAAACAAACTAAACAAAGAAGAGGAGATAGAATATCAAAAGTGGATCTCAACTAAAAGATCTGTTTTAGCTCAGATCAAAACCGGCTACTATAAAGTTTTGGCAAAACAAAAATTGTTAGAACTCGCCGTGCAAAATCTTAAGATTGCAGAGGATTTTTATAATAAAGTCCGGATAAGGCAAAATGTTGGAGAGGGAACCAATCTGGAAAGACTGACTGCCCAGGTTCAGTACTCGGAAGCGGCAAATAATTATGAAAGCGTTAAAAATGAACTCGTTTCATCATTATCGGAATTCAATTATTCGCTTGGAATACGGAATGAGAGAGGTGACCAAAAATTTATTCCGGCCGATTCACTCGGCTATTCCGAAATTAAAGAAGACTCCTTGAACATAAACCCGCAATCGGCTGAAAATAATCCGCGGATCAAAATAGCTGAATTAAAATGCGGCATCTCTTCACTCGAAAAAAAACTTGCATGGTCATCTCTCCTCCCGAATATAAATCTCGCTTACTTTAAACAGACAAGAGACGGAGACTCTGGACTTTACGGCGCTTCATTCGGGCTCTCCATTCCTCTCTGGTTCTTAACCGATCAGCGAGGAAAGATCCAGGAAGCAACTGCAAATCAAGCCGCCGCGGATTCCGAATTGCAGCTTAATAAAAATGAAATAATGCTGAAATTGGAAAACATTAAGATCGAATTTGAAAACAGCAGGCGCCAGGTTATGCTTTACATGAATGATATTCTTCCTCAGGCGCAGGAGATCTATAAAACCGCAGTAAAAAGCTACGACGCGGGAGAATTAACTTACCTTGAATATCTCCAGTCGAGACAGACATTAATAAGTTCACAGAACAATTATATAAATGCATTATTCAATTACTACCAATACATCTTCCGCCTCGAAGAAATTACGGGCGTGAATATGTTCGGTTCAACTGAAGCGGAGAATTAAATGAAATATTTAATCAAATCAATTATTGCTCTCTCTCTCTTGACTGTAGTCCTGACAGGATGCGGCTCCAACGGAGAAAATAAAAATGAGGTTCAGACGGAAAAAAAATTCGAGATTGTTACGCTCAGCAAAGAATCCATTAAACAGATCAGATTGGAAATCGAAACTGCCCGTCTGCAGCCGATCACCGGCTTTATAACAGTGCCGGCAAAAGTTCTAACGGATCAGGATAACGAGGCCCAAATAGGATCGCTCGTGCAGGGAAGAGTGAAAGAAGTGTTTGTAAAAGCGGGCGACCATGTTAAAGCCGGACAAGTTTTAATGACCGTGGAAGGATTGGATGTAGGCGAAATTAAAGCGGGTTACCTTAAATCAAAAGCAAATCTGGATTTTGCAAAAGCCGATTTTGAGCGCCACAAAATTCTTTATGAACAAAATGTCGGGTCAAAGCAATCATATCTGGAAGCCAAAGCCGAATTTGAAAAAACCGAAGCGGAATTTAACGCGGAGGACAAAAAAATTCATTCCATCGGATTGAATGATGATGATATCCTGGGCGAGAAAACGGATTCGCATACAGCCGGCACACTCCCAATCAAATCATCAATCAATGGAGTCGTGGTGGAAAGAAATGTTGTTATAGGACAATTAGTGGACGCGACCACAAATGCTTTTAAAGTTATAAATACAAACACGGTCTGGATTGACGGACAGCTCTACGAAAAAGATATTACCAAGCTGAATCAAAAAACTTCTGCCGAATTCACTGCACCCGCATTCCAAAATGAAAAGTTTAACGGAAAAATTATCTACATAGGTCAAACTGTGGAAGAGCAGACCAGAACAATCACAATCCGGGGTGAATTCTCTAACGCCGCCAATAAACTTAAACCGCAGATGTTCGGCGAGCTTAAAATTCCTCTCGGCTCCGGAGCAAAAGGAATTCTGGTGAATGAAGAAGCGATAGTTCGTGATGCAGGAGAAACTTACCTTTTTGTTCAGCTGAGCGATTCAACTTTTCAGAAAAGAAATGTCATCGCCGGAATCGGCAGCGGAGGCATGGTTGAAATTAAAGAAGGATTAAAGGAGGGGGATAAAGTCGTATCGAAGGGAAGCTTTTTTCTTAAGAGCGAACTGAAAAAAGAAGAACTGTCGGGAGATTAAGAGTAATGCTCGAAAAAATAATTGCGTATACGCTTAAGCAGAAAGGAATGATAATATTTCTTTCGCTTGTTATTCTTATTGCCGGAATCTATTCTTACTTCACTTTGCCTATCGACGCATTCCCCGATGTGACAAATATTCAAGTGGAAGTAATAAGTCACGCTAACGGGCTTTCCGCTCTGGAGATAGAAAGAAATGTGACATATCCGATTGAAACGGCTATGCGCGGGCTGCCCGATGTTGAGCAGATGCGCTCTGTTACCAAATTCGGACTCTCAATTGTGACGATTGTATTCAAAGATAATGTGGATATCTATTTCGCTCGGCAGCTTGTATTTGAACGCCTCGCGGAAGCGCGCGAGAGCGTACCTAAAGGCGTTGAAGTGAACATGGGTCCAATCGCTACTGTGATGGGAGAGATCTACCAGTACACCCTAGAAGGAAATATGCCGCAGGATTCTCTTTCAAAAATTTCTTATCTCACAAATCTCCGAACAATTCAGGAATGGATTATTACACCGCAGCTCAAAAGTGTGGCCGGCGTGAATGAAATTAATTCCTTCGGCGGATACTTTAAACAGTATCAGGTTATAGTTTCCCCGGAAAAATTAATCAAGTACAATATCAGTCTGGATGAAGTCTTCAGCGCCATCGAAAATAATAATCAGAATGTAGGCGGAAATATTCTGGAAAGAAATTCCGATCAGTATATTGTGCGCGGAGTGGGACTCATAAAAGACCTGGGTGATATCGGTAATATCGTGCTCAAATCTTATAAAGGTACGCCCACATTTATTAAAGATGTGGCCGTTGTTAATGTTGGCGAAGCCGTAAGAATGGGCGCGGCCATGAAGAACGGAGAAGAGGAAGCAGTCGGCGGAATTGTAATGATGCTCAAAGGCGCCAACAGCAGGGACGTTGTTGAAAAAGTGGAGGAGAAGGTGAAAGAGATCAATGAGAATAATCTTCTTCCGGATGGAATTAAAATTGTCCCGTATTATGACAGAAGCGGAATAGTTAACGCAAGCGTGAGTACAGTTAATGAGGCGCTGTTGCAGGGTGCTCTATTGGTTCTTATAATTTTATATCTGATGCTCAGAAGTTTCAGAGGCAGTTTTGTTGTTCTAATCGCGCTCCCTCTCTCTCTTCTGGTTACATTTATCGCAATGAAAATGGCCGGATTGAGCGCCAACCTTATGTCTCTCGGCGGATTGGCTATCTCTGTGGGAATGATAATAGATGCAACTATCATACAAGTTGAGAATGTGCAGAGACATTTGAGCGGCAGCGGGACTGATGCTCAAAAACTTTCTACAGTATTGAGAGCCGTACTCGAAGTGAGAAAACCGAGCATATTTGGAGAACTGATAATCGCAATTACATTCATTCCGATTCTGGCGCTCGAAGGAATCGAAGGAAAAATGTTTTCGCCGCTAGCGGTTACAGTAGCTATAGCGCTTCTGTCATCATTGTTCCTTTCAATATTTGTAATACCGGTTTTGTGCGCACTATTTTTAAAACCGCAGCCGGAAAAAGAGAGCTGGGTAATGAAGTATGCTTCAAAGGTCTATCTGCCTCTCCTTGATAAAGTGATGAAAAATAAAAAATCAATTCTGTGGAGTGCCTTTGCCGCTTTAATCTTTTCTCTTTTTCTTTTTACAAAATTGGGGACGGAATTTATTCCCGTGATGGATGAAGGTGCATTCGATGCAGATGTTGCTTTACTGCCCGGTGTCTCTTTAGCAAAGGCCGTCGAAATAAATCAGATGATCGCTCAAAAACTAAAAAAGTTTCCGGAACTGGAAACAGTTGTAGGAAGAATCGGGCAAACAGGAGTCGCTCTCGATACCAGAGGCGCCGATAAAACGGGCTACGTGGGAATCCTTAAACCGAAAAAAGAATGGGAACGGGATATTTCAAGAGAGGAACTTACCAATGAGATGCGCGACTCACTTCAAAAAATTCCCGGCATCGGTTTCGGTTTCAGTCAGCCCATTCAGTGCAGAATCGACGAACTGGTGGCCGGCACGCGCGCTCAGCTCATTGTAAAACTGTTCGGCAATGATATTACAATTATGAAAGAGAAAGCGGAAGAGATTGCCAAGGTTCTCTCCTCAATTGAAGGGGGCGCCGATCTGATGGTCGAAAATGTTTCCGGCCAGCCTTATATCACGATTAATATCGACAGGTCTAAGATTGCGCGTTACGGCCTGAACATGCGCGATGTTCAGAATGTAATAGAGATTGCCGTAGCGGGAAAAGTTGCCTCAAAATTTTATGAAGAAAACAGGAACTTTGATATAGTTGTTCGGTTTCCGGAAGAGAAAAGAAATTCTATAGAGACAATGGAAAATATTTTAGTCCCCGCGCAGAGCGGAATGAATATTCCTTTGGCCGAACTGGCGGAGATAAAATTAATCGACGGCCCTCTTCAGATAAGCCGCGAGGAAGGAATTAGAAGAATCGGAATTGAACTTAATATCAGCGGGAGGGACATAGGCAGTTTTGTCTCGGAAGCCAAACAGAAAATTAAAGATAAGATTCAGCTTCCTGCCGGATATTATTTGAAATGGGGCGGTCAGTTCGAAAACCAGCAGAGAGCGATGAACAAACTTTTAATGATCGGTCCAATCGCTGTCGGATTAATTCTGCTTCTTCTCTTCGTAACTTTCAAATCAATCAGACTGGCGCTGCTTGTCATTTCCAATCTCCCTTTCGCTCTGATCGGCGGAATTATTTCACTTTACATATCCGGATTATACCTTTCTGTTCCGGCGTCTGTAGGATTTATAGTTCTCTTTGGAGTAGCGGTATTGAACGGCGTGGTTTTAGTCTCACGAATTTCACAGTTAAGAGATTCAGGATTAAATCTCGATGAGGCAATAAAAAAAGGGGCATTGGACAGGCTGCGCCCCGTTTTAATGACGGCGTCGATTGCAATATTCAGTCTTCTTCCGATGCTTTATGCATCCGGCGCGGGCTCTGAGATTCAAAAACCGCTTGCAACTGTGGTTGTAGGAGGATTAATAACATCAACTCTGCTCACGCTTCTTATCATTCCTTCGGTATACGGATGGTTTGATAGGAAGGGGTAGAATATTTTGTGAGATGAAAAGTGAATAGTGAATAGTAAATAGTAAATGGTGAATAGTGAATGGTGAATAGGGAAAAGAAGTATTTTATAAATATTAAAGGCATCTACGATTTTCTATTCACCATTCACCGATAACAGATAACCGGCAAGAAATAACCAGATATTCCCTGGGCTTCCCCCAAATGGTAGACACAAAAAAAAGTATTAAATTAGCGAGCAGGAGGTGTCTATGGAAGTCCAAAAGAAAAAGAAGTACAACAAAGGATTTCGGGAAGATGTAGTAAATATGGTCAAGACTGGGAACAGGAAAGTCTCAGAGATAGCCAAAGAGTTAGATATCCCGGATGGAACAATATATCGGTGGTATAAGAGCAGTAACCGATTCAGTGTAAAAGAGGGAGAGAAGCTGAGTGACAAAGAAAAAGAGCTAAGACTGTTGCGCATAGAGTTAGCCGAAGTAATGGAGGAACGAGATATATTAAAAAAGGCATTAAACATCTTCTCAAAGCAGGGGATCCCGAGATAGATAAATTTTTGAGTAAAGAAGAAGCAGTATATGGAATTGAGAAGATGTGCAGAGTGCTAGAAGTAAACAGAAGCGGTTATTATAAACGGAAGAGGAACGGACTTGGGAAGCGAAGTAAAGAGAATAAAATTATACTAGAGAGGATAAAAGAAATACACTCAGAGAGCCAAGAACGATATGGAAGTCCACGTATAACCGCTGAGTTGAAAAGAGAAGGCCTAGAATGTAATAAGAAGCGTATAGCAAGGTTAATGAATAAAAACGGTATTGCGGCAAGGATATTCAGAAAATATCGCAGCACAACAAACTCGGAACATCATAAGGAGAGGTCAGAGAACATATTAAGCAGAGAGTTCGACAGAGAAAAAGCGAACGAAGTCTGGACAAGCGATATAACATACATACGCACGGAAGAAGGATGGTTGTATCTGGCAGCAGTATTAGACATCTACTCAAGAAAAGTAATAGGATGGGAGTTGGATAAGAGATTAAACACAGAATTGGTAGAGCAAGCATTACAGAATGCGTTAACGGACCGGAAGGTAGAAAGCGGAATAATCTTTCACTCGGATCAAGGCATACAATATGCGAGTGAGAGTTTTAGGAAATTATTACGCGAGAATGGATTTATCCAGAGCATGAGTAGAAGAGGCAACTGTTACGACAATGCAATAACAGAATCATTCTTCCACACATTGAAGACAGAATTAACGAGCCGTAAGAGATACAAGACTAGAGAAGAAGCACGAAGAAGTATTTTTGAGTATATAGAAATATTTTACAATAGAAAAAGATTACACTCAGCCATAGGGTATTGTAGCCCCGTGGAATATGAAAAACATACTTAATTAATTAAAATTTGTGTCCACTTTTTGGGGGGAAGATCAGT
>JAKAMT010000111.1 GCA_021812705.1 Bacteroidota bacterium
GCATCTCCTTTGCTCCCTGCTCTACTTTTGCATCGGCTACGTTTCCTTTCTCATCAATCAGAAGTTTGAGATAAACCGTCCCTTCTATACCCGCGAGTTTTGCAATTTCCGGATAAGCCGGCTTTAATTGTGATTTTAATACAGGAATTTCATCTACTTCAATGAATCCGGATTCGTCGGCTTTTTGCATTTTGGCTTTTTGCTGGGCTGCCAATCCCGCAAAAGAAAAAATTATTATAAGAAATATTAATTTTGTTTTCATTTCAACCTCAACTGTTAGGTCTTACTGTTATTTGTTTTGTTCTGTAATAACTGCCGTATACATCCACAGGGGGCAGTGCGTTCATAAGGAGTTCGAGTTTTTCGTTCTGTTTTTTGACTTCGCGCGTTAAGTCCGCAAACTGAACTTTATACTCTTCGGATTTGGAATAAAAAAAGATTGTCAGAAGCAGAAAAATTATTGATGCGGCATAGACCGCCGCCGTTAAATATTTTTTACCGTGAAAAAAGAATTTATCTTTTTCACCAATGTTTTTAACCGAAAGGAGAATTTTTTTATCCAGCTCCGCCGGAAAATCCTCCACTATAGAATTTAAGCTGCTTTTAATAATATTTATTTTTTTAAAGTATTCACGTGCTTCGTAATCCTGAGAAAGCATAGTGAACATGAACGCCTCTTTTCCCTTTTCAAGTTCTCCGTCGAAATAGAGATCTACCATGGCAATATTTTCGTTACTAGACATCGACCCGCTCCTTCTTTTATTTCTTTTTCAACTCTGCTATTTTTTTCTTCGAATAATCTATTCTTTCCTGTTGCGTTGAATCTCCTTCAGCAAGCCTGATAACTTTTCTGTAGGCTTCCCTGGCTTTTTTCCAATCCATCATTTTTTCTTGAATCATGCCCAAGTAAAACTGGGCGTCAATATTTTCAGGATAGTATATCAGGGCTTTTTCGTATGCCGAGGCAGCATCCTTATAATTTTTACGGGAATAATGGAGAGCGCCTATCTGATTGTAGACCGTTGAGATTTTATCTGCCTGCATATGAGATACTGCCTTCTCAAAACTTTCAACCGATCTTTCTACAGAATCCATTTTCGCGTATGTGAATCCGAGATTAGTAAAATAAACGGGATTATCATCTATCGAGACAGCTTTTCTATAAGCAGCCGCGGCAGAATCATATTTGCCCATATTGAAATAAACAAATCCGAGATGGTCATAATAGTCGGCCTGATTCGAATCGAGCGCCGCAGCTTTGTTGTAAAGAAGAGACGATTCCGCAAAAAATTTTAAGCGCTCTAAACATTTGCCGGATTTGAAAATGAATTCGGCATTTTTCGGCTGCAGTTTTATTGCCATTCCATAGAGGGCATTGGCTTCGTAATATTTTTGCAGATTGAATTTACTTGCTGCCAGAAGAGTTATTGCCGGAAGATACTCTTGATTGACAGCTATTGAATGCTCGAGATGCTTAAGCGCCGTTTCAGCATTACCCGGGTCCGCAGAAAGGAGCATTGAACTGCCCAGGTAATAGCTGCTCAAAAAATCATCATCATTCATCAGCACTAATTTTTTATACAGAATAACAGCCTTTTGATATTCCCTCATTTCAAAATAGATCATTCCCAGATCTGAAAGCGCCGTTACATTATTAGAATCTCTCTCTATTACCGCATTGTAATTCTGAACGGCCTCGTTAATTCTGCCCATTTGAGATAGAGTACGAGCGAGCTGAATTTTATATCCGTTATGCCCGGGTGCAAGTTCAACGGCTTTCCTGAAATATTGTGAAGCTTTATACAGGTCTCTCAGATTATTGCAAGACAAACCCAGATAGAACGACTCTTCCGACGAAAGTTTTTCTGAAGGAACCGAACTATAGAGAGCAAGAGATTCCCTATAAGAGCCTTCATTATATTTTAGTTTGCAGACTGACAGCAGACTGTCGTTGGAAGCCGGCCTGACCGGCTGTGCGAACATCGGATTAAAGACTGCGGGAGTTAAAAACATGATTAATATTAACATTGACAATAAATACTTTTTCATTCTACTCTTCCCCCTTTTAATAATTAACAGTTTTTGAAAGTTTATTTACCAGCTTCATTCTTGTTTTATGCAATCTGCTTTTAACCAAGTTTTCATCAATATTCATCGCCTCCGAAATTTCTTTATATGATAATCCCCCGTACTCTTTCAGAAGAAAGACATCACGCTGCTCCAGCGGCAATTTATCCAGTTCATTCAGTATAAGTTCATTCAATTCTTTCATCTCAAATTCTTCTTCCATTTTAATGGAAGAGCTGATATCAATTTCATCCGCATCCCCGACACCAAACTGATCTACATGGGTGCTTTTAGTCCTGTAGAAGGAATAGATCGCATTCCGCGCCGTTGTAAAAAGCCATGCTTCGACACGGTCATTATTCTTGATACGGCTCATATTTTCAAAATATTTGATGAAAACCATCTGAATAATATCTTCACACATCATTCTGTCGCCGATCATCCGTCGCGAATAATTGTAGAGTTTCGATTTATACCGGTTATAGACCAGTGTAAATTCGACGATATTTTTTACCGAATCGCTCAAAATGTTTCTTTCTTTTACATAAAGATGCTCAAGCAGCCAAAATGTTTCTTTAAATTGTCAGAAATTTTTGATTAAAAACGCAGCAACCGGCCATTTATAGGGAAAAGATTTTTTATTCTATTGAAGAGAGAACGGAATTCTGAATTCGGAATAGTTCCTTTAAATCAATTTTTTTGACTGGGACGGCAGATAATTCATAAAATTTATTCTGAAATTTAAATATTGCCACTCGAATTACTTCTTTGTTTTCAGGTTGATACTCATAGGCGGAATATTTTTTTCCGTTAATTTCAAAATTCTCACGATTGAAAAATTTTTGAATCGATTTGCCGTACTTAATTTTTTTGAAGGATTGGCTCAGACTTGCCGCTCTGTTCAGTTCATCCACAGCCGCATCTTTAACCGAGGTTGAATCTAAGTTTAACGGCACAAAATTTAATGTTGCAGAATAATCGTCTTTGATGAGCCAGAGTTCTATTAAATTATTTTCATTTTCTTCTGCGGCAAACCATCCTTGAGGAATATTAACCGCCAATTTTGAGGTTCTTGATTTTGCGTTTTCTTTGGTAAGCGGGAAATCGGAATTGTAAATTGAAGCAGGGGCTGATGAACATTTCAGGAAAAAGAAGGCAATCAGAATAACAAACGGTAGCAAAAAAAAAGAACGCGGAAAAAATATAATTGTTGAAAAAAATTTTTTTTCAATTAATTTCATCCGCGTTCCTCATAGACTAAATTTTTCCCACCAAATCCGTTCCCGGTTTCAAAGTAGCTTCGCCCGGTTCCCAGCTTGCGGGGCAAACCTGTTCCGGATGCTGGCGCACATAAGCAGCGGCTTTCACTCTGCGCAGAATCTCTTTAGCGCTTCTTCCGATGCTGTTATCATGAATATCCATTGTTTTCAGAACGCCGTCCGGATCGATGATAAATGTTCCGCGCAAGGAGAGCCCTTCCTCTTCTATGTAGGTCCCGAATTGCCGGCAGATTTTTCCGGTGGGATCTGCACCCATGGGATATTTGATTTTTCCGATTGCCGATGAGGAGCCGTGCCATGCAAAGTGGGCAAAAACCGTATCCGTACTGAAACTTATAATTTCAGCGCCTTCTTTTTTGAATTCTTCATGATGCTTTGCAGCCTCTTCCAATTCAGTCGGACATACAAACGTAAAATCCGCCGGATAGAAAAGAAGCACCGTCCACTTTCCTTTATAGTCGGAAAGTCTAATTTTTTTGAATTCATTGTTGTGGAATGCTTCGAACTCGAAATCGGGAACCTGCTGACCAATCTTTAACATTTTTTTCTCCGTTAGTTTTAATAAAAAATAATATGGTTATAAAAACTCATAAAGTAATTTATTATATAACGCGCGGATGAATAAGTCGGTTCCATATAAGTAAAAATTATTAAATTCAATTTAAAACAAACTTAAACCCGGAAATTAAAGCCCGTCTCTAAGATAAGCCGGCTGTTCAAGTGTAAGTATCAAAGAGATTCTGTGGGTATCCGGCAGACGTTCGGTTTCGGATTGACTGAATCTGGCAAATGAGTAGTCGATCTGCAGTTTTGGCAGAGAGATGCCGGCACCGAGTGTAAATTGTTTTACGTCGTTATAGCCGGCGCGCACTGCCACAAGATTTTTAAATTTATATTCAAAACCTGCGTGGGCATCAAAGCTAACCGGACCAATCGCAAAAGTGGAAGCAGATCTTCTGTTCTCAAAACGGAGATCGAAATCGACTGCCGGCATTAAAGATCCGCCGAGAAATTTTAAGGCATAAGCCGCGCCGATTTTTGCCGTGGGAGTTACCAGTTCTGTCCTTCCGGTGCTCCAGGCTACGATTGTAGTGGTAACGTCCTGAATGTTTGCGCCGAGATACAAATTTTCGGAGGGCATATACACTGCGCCAAGATCGAAACCGATTCCGGTTGCGCCGAATTCAGCCAGATCTCTTCTGATAATTTTCACATTTGCGCCCCAATAAAAATTCTCTGTCTGGCGTTTTGCGAAGGTGAGATAGAAAGCCCAATCCGAATTACTAAACTCGGTAATTTTTGTATAATCGAGTCTGTCCCCGGTGTGTATATCCAGAATGCCGTCTCCATTCGCATCGTACAGCGCGTTCCGCGTATCAGGTATGCCGTCTATGCTCGATCTGGTAACGCTTAAGCCGAGGCTCATATCTTTGCCGTAAGGAATTGCAACCGCGGCATAATTGTAGTTGACCAGACTTCCGAAGTGTTCTTCATGCATCAGAGCAACCTGGGGATAATTAAGGCGGGCAAGCCCGGCGGGATTCCAATAGCCCGAGGTTACATCATTAACAATTGCAACCTGGGCGCTTCCCATCGCAAGCGCACGGCCGCCAACGCCAAGCGACATAAATTCGCCCGCGTATTTGCTTACCACAATTTGTGAATAAACTGAAGTAAAAGAGAAAAGGAAAAAGGAAAAAACAAAAGCTCTCTGTTTCATAGAACTTCCCCTAAAGTTAGTTACTGTAGAAATAACTGTGTTTTCTCCTTTCGTTAGTGCAATAATAAATTTTATCTCTTTCCCAATCAATACAAATTATTTTACTTTTTTTCCGTCTGTTTTGCAACCGCATTAATGGCCGCATTTATAGCTTCCTGATCGCCCAGATAATAATGTTTTATCGGCTTAAGATTTTCATCCAATTCATAAACCAATGGAACGCCCGTAGGAATATTTAATTCTGTGATGTCCGCTTCAGAAATATTGTCCAAATACTTTACCAGCGCCCTCAGGCTGTTTCCGTGAGCGGCAATGATCACTCTTTTTCCGCTTTTGATTTCCGGAGCGATTGTATTGTGCCAGTATGGAAGGAACCTGTCCACCGTAAGTTTCAGGCTTTCGGTAAGGGGAATATCTTTTTTATCGAGATCGGAATAGCGGCGGTCCTTGCCGGGATAGCGCTCATCCGTTTCTTCTAATGCCGGAGGCGGAACGTCGTAGCTTCTTCTCCACACTTTAACTTTTTCATTTCCGTATTTCTCGGCCGTCTCCGCTTTGTTGAGTCCCTGCAGCGCGCCGTAATGGCGTTCATTCAACCGCCATGATTTGACGACCGGAATCCAGAGCAGATCCAATCCTTCGAGAGTCATATTTAAAGTTCTAATTGCCCGTTTGAGCACAGAAGTAAAAGCCAGATCAAATGTATATCCTTCATTTTTTAGAACTATGCCGGCCTGTTTTGCTTCTTCAACTCCTTTTTCAGAAAGGTCAACATCGGTCCATCCTGTAAATAGATTTAGCTTATTCCACTCGCTTTCTCCGTGCCTTAATAAAACCACTTTGTACATTTGTTTTTCCATTTTTAATTGAAATTTTGCTTTCAAATATAAGAAAATTTAAAAAGAGGAATGTTTCTTTTGATTTGACCATCTGTTATCTTTGAAGCGGAGAGAATGCCATGCAAAAATTAATTTACGAATACTTTAGCGATGACGATTTTTTGCGGGTGTCGAATAAAATCGGCGAGATGGAGAAAAAAACATCCGGAGAGATCCGCATTGCTATAAAAGAGAAAAAATCATTTCTGGAACGCAATAAAAACATCCGCCAGCTTGCCGAAAAAGAATTTGTGAAATTGAAAATGCACAACACACGCGACAAAACCGGCATTCTTCTCTTCTTGATGCTTGGAGACAGACAATTTTACATATTGGCCGACAGCGGAATTGATAAGAAGGTCGGACAAAAAGTTTGGGATGCCGTAAGGGACGAAATTCAAACCCATTTTCAATCAGGTAATTTTGGAGAAGGAATAATTTGGGGAATTGAGAGAGTCGGTAAAATCCTATCCGAACATTTCCCAATTAAAGCGGGCGATACGAATGAACTGTCTAATAAGGTTGTTCTTGAAGAATAAAATTTTTATCTGTTTTAATCTGGGCACTTTTTAATTCACTCCGATGTTTACATTTCCATGAGACGAAAAGAATTTATAAAGAAAAGCATTTACGCAGCTGGTGCCACAATTCTATCGCCCCTCTTTTTAAAAACGGAGACAGAAGCCTCGCCGTTAATCAAATTAAACTACAAGCCGGAACCGTCAAAATGGCGTAACGATTCTTTAACTGTTTCGTGGATAGGACATTCAACAGTTCTCATTAATTTTTTAGGAAAGTGGATAATTACAGACCCTGTTCTTTTTGAAAGAATAGGAGTTTATTTTTTTGGGGGAAGCATAGGTCCCGCCCGCGTTACTCCTCCCGCTCTTGAGATACATGAATTTCCGAAGCCTGATTTAATTTTACTTTCTCATGCGCACATGGATCATATGGATTATCCGACTCTTCGTGCATTCGCGTTAAAACATCCGAATGAAATTGATGTGGTAACCGCATATTTGACAAAGGATGTAATAAACGACTTGCCATGGAAATCCTTAACTGTTTTAGACTGGAACGATGAAAAAATAATTGACGGCATCCGGATCAGAGCCAATGAGGTTAAGCATTTCGGCTGGCGCTTCCCCTGGGAAAAAGACAGATCACGCGGCTACATGAAGGATGGCAGAAGCTACAATGCTTATCTTATTGAGTACAATAATAAAAAAGTTTTATTCGGCGGGGACATGTCGCTTCATGATAAACTGCGTCCGCTGAAAGATGAGAAGATAGATATTGCTATAATGCCCATAGGCGCGTACAATCCGTGGATCAGAAATCACTGCAATCCCGAACAGGCTCTGCAGATGGCGAGCGAGATCAACGCCAAATATTTCATCCCTATCCATACCAAGACATTTAAACAGAGCAGCGAACCGTTCGGTGAACCTATCGAGTGGATGAATAGAGCGGCGAAAAACTTTAACATCAAAATAGCTCTTGAAGAAATAGGTCAGACTTTTTCTTTAACCTGAATTTTATTCCCGATATCTCTCATTTGCTGAAATAATATGCCGGCAATAATTAACGCCAACCCGATAATTGACGAGATTAAAACTTTTTCTCCAAGTATAAAATTGATAAAGAAAAAGGAAATCACCGGAAAGAGATAGACTACTGTGGAAGTTTTTGCCTTATTCTCGCTCAGAGACAATGCCTTCAGCCAAAGAAAGAATGTAATACCCATTTCGAAAAATCCGATATACACAGCCCCAAGAAGATACTTTAATTCAATGGATCCGAATGAATCAAAAGCGAAGATGTATACCGCCGCGTAAACTGTCCCGAAAAAAAATCCCCCGAATAATTTTACCGACTCTTCCCTTTTATCCAAGAGATTGATAATCCAGTATGCGGACCAGATTATAGAACTGCTTAGAGCCAGCAAGACGCCGAACAAATTATGAAACTGAAGTGAAAAAATATTTCCCCGGGTTGATACAACAACAATTCCGAAAAATGAGATCAAAAGGCCGATGATTGTGTCCAGCGACATTTTTTGCTTCAGGAAGAGAACCGAGAAGAGAGAGATTACCAGCGGCCAGACTAAATTTATAGGCTGCGCCTCCTGCGCAGGCAAAAGCGAGTAGGCTTTAAATAAAATGAGATAATAAACAAAGGGATTAAGAAGCCCGAGAACCAAATTGTGCTTCAGATGATATTTCGAAAAAAATTCTTTTAATTCCTTTTTTGAATTGAAAAAAGCAAAAACAAAAAGAACGATAAGACTTGCCGCAGATGAATAAAAAAGCAGCTGTACTGGATTCATTCCCTCGAGCGAAAGTTTAAAAGCGGTTGCAACAGTCGACCAGCATAGCACAGCCGCAAGCGCATAAGAAAGCGATCTCGTTTTTGTCTTCATTTACCTGCTCTTTATGAATTCTGCCGGCAATTCCTTTTGGAAAAAAGGGATTGAATCGAGCGTTAATAAAATCTATTTTTACCAAAGTTAATACTAATACAAAATAATAAACATCTGAGAAACCGGGCAACCGGAATTTCCAGTGAGGAGAAAATTATGTTCAGTTCAAATATCTATGCCAAAAGACGCACGGAACTAAAAAAGAAGATGGGAAGCGGTTTAATCCTTTTTCTCGGGAACAATGAAGCCCCCATGAACTATGCTGACAACACTTATCATTTCAGGCAGGACAGCACATTTCTTTATTATTTTGGATTGGACCAGGCCGAGCTTGCAGCGGTTATTGATGTGGACGAGGACAAAGAGATAATTTTCGGCGACGATTTTTCTCTAGACGATATTGTCTGGATGGGGCCTCAACCCACAATTAAACAGAGAGCATCCAAATGCGGAGTAAAATTAACCGCTACAAAAAATGCTCTTGAAGATCTCTGCCTCAATGCAATCAAGCATGGAAGAAAAATTCATTTCGTTCCCCAGTACCGTCATGAAAATATTTTAAAGCTGCACAAACTTTTGGGAACAGCTCCGAAACAC
>JAKAMT010000112.1 GCA_021812705.1 Bacteroidota bacterium
TGCCTAGAGTAAATGGAGTAGATAAGGCGAGGGCACAAGGACAGGCGACAATCAATACTGACGTGAATGCATTGAATGCAAATCTTGCATCTGGGAGTGAATTTATAAGCGCAGCGGCAGCAAACAGAAGAATTGCAAATGTAAAATATTTGCTTACCTTATTGGCGAATGATACAATCCCCGATTCCGCATCTTTTCCGAATGCCTGATTATTCCATAGTTGAGTGAGGTAGCTTTGAGAAACTTCTTTTACGGTTTCGATTTCTATATTGCCGCCGGTTTGTTTTCCGCCCGCATAAATTATTTCTCCGCCGGAATGATGCACAGGGATCGATTCTCCCGTTACAAAACTGTAATCGATAGCAGCGTTCCCTTTCATTAAAACTGAATCCGCAGGCACCAACTCGCTGTTATGGATTATAACGCGGTCGCCTGTTTTTAGTTTTTCTACAGGGAGAGTTGTTTCTTTCCCGCCTTTGAATACGGTAACGGCAATTGGGAAAAAAGATTTATAATTTCTTTCAAAATTGAGAGTATCGAACGACTTATTCTGGAAAAGCTTTCCAGCAAGGAGAAAAAGGATAAGCCCAGAAAGAGAATCTAAAAATCCCGGTCCGCCGTAAAATAGAATATCTACAAGGCTTCTTAAAAATAAAACCAGAATACCGAGAGCCAATGGAAAATCGATGTTGATGATTTTTTTCTTCAAACCGCGCCATGCAGAAATAAAATAGTCGTCGGCGCTGTAGAAGAATACAGGAATTGATAGAGCCAGATTTATAAAAGCGAAAATCCTCTTCAGTTCTTCGTGTTCCGAAATATTTATAGAAAGATATTCCGGAAAACTTAGAAGCATAATGTTTCCAAAACAGAAACCTGCTACGCCGATTTTATAATAGAGGTTTTTGTAGCTGTTTTTTCCCTTCTCTTCGGCCTTCTCCTCGGATGAAAGAAGCGGCTCATATCCTATCGAGTCTAAAAGTTCAACAATCTTTTTAAGCGAAGTATTCCTTTCGGAAAACTTTATGAAGACTTTTTTCTGAAGAAAATTTACAGAGGATGATCCGATGCCCGGATCAAGTTTGTAGAGATTTTCCAGTATCCAGATGCATGAGCTGCAGTGCATTTGCGGAATATAAAATGTAATCCTCGTAAAATTTCCGTCGGAGAAATCGATAAGCTTTTCCTCCAGATCGGGATCATCTAAAAAATCATAGTTTCTTTTGCCCTGGAATTTTTTTGTAGAACCCGGATTGCTGGTGATTGAGTAATAATCGCAGAGATCATTTTTCTGTAGGATAGAAAAAACGGAACGGCATCCGCTGCAGCAAAAAAATTTATCGCCTGTGAAAACGGATTCATCGGGACAGTCTTCGCCGCAGTGGAAGCAGCGTTTGATTGTATCAATTCCTTTAAGCGTAGTTTCTTGTTCTGTCATAAATCCGGTTAAGTGATTCTCAAGAGAAGCATAGGCAAGATATAAAACGCCGGACATAATGTCGAATTAAAAATTTAGCGTAATTGTATTAAGTTTGTACCGTTAACAAAATAATCATTGAGGATTTTATGGTTTCGTTAAAAGGGAAAACAGTTTTTATAACCGGCGTAACATCGGGTATTGGAAAGGCATCTGCACTGGCGTTTGCAGAGGCTGGCGCTAATTTGATATTGTGCGCGCGAAGAGAGGACCTTCTCTCAAAGCTTGCAGAGGAGATAAAACAAAAATTCGACGTGAAAATTCATGCGGTAAAATTGGATGTGAGAAAAAAAAATGATGTAAACAAAATGGTTGCATCTCTTCCGGCTGAATTTATAAAAATTGATATTCTTCTTAATAATGCCGGACTTGGAAGGGGACTGAATAAATTTTACGAAGACAATCCTGACGGCTGGGAAGAAACAATCGATACTAATGTGAAGGGATTGCTTTATGTAACATATGCCGTTCTTCCTCAGATGGTGGAAAGACAGGAAGGGCACATAATAAATATCGGCTCGATAGCCGGGCACGAAGCCTATCCTAAAGGAGCAGTCTATTGCGCGAGTAAACATGCTGTGAACGCCATAACTAAATCATTACGCATGGATTTGATTGACAAAAATATTCGCGTTAGCACAATAGATCCCGGACTTGTTGAAACCGGATTCAGCATGGTGCGTTTTTACGGAGATGAAGAGAAAGCAAAAAATACGTACAAAGGGCTAACGCCTTTAATTGCGGAAGATATTGCCGATGCTGTTCTTTTCGTAGCGACCAGGAAACCGCATGTTAACATTGCGCAGATGGTAGTCTTTCCGACCGCACAAGCCTCGTCGACTTTGGTGCACCGGAATGGATAAAATTTTTAATTAATTTAATTCTAATTATCCCATAATTTTTACACGGGTCAAAGTTCATTCCCTTTGACCCCTCATTTTTGTATATTTCCTGTGAGAAAATTTTCAATTCTTTTTTCCCTCTCGGAATTTTAAAAATAGGACGTACTTATGAGCGTACTGACTATCAATAATTCCAATTCAAGTCTTGAGTGGTCCAAATTTCACAGTCTGACTAAAAAAAAGGAGAACGGTTCTTTAGCTAATTTAAAGGAAACCTCATTCGTTTCCGATTTTCCTTCTCCAAATGATGAGATTGCAAAAAAGGCACAGCCTTCAAGCGATCCGCAAAAGAATGAGAAGAAAAAGAAACCGTTTTCTTATACTTCAGAGAACTGGATAGGATGATTGCAGGAACGCAATCCTCTCAAGAAAAGGACCTCAAAAATTTTACACTCTAAGTGGAAGGAAATTCTGCGTACAAAACCCGCCTGAAAAGTCAAACTTATTATGAAATGAACATGCTTACATCACCGGCGCCTTCGCGTATTACTTCCGGATTTTCCCCGCTAAGATCCACAATGCTGGACGGTTTCCCTTCCAGAGCGCCTGCCGAGAGCATCAAATCCACCTGATAATTAAAAATCAATTGAATCTCAGAAGGATCAAAAAGAATTTCTCCTTTCCGGTTGGTAACGCTTGTGCTTATAATCGGATTACCTAATTCTCTTGCAAGCGTCAGTGCAATATTATGATCGGGAATTCTGATTCCTACAGTTTTTCTTTTTGTCCACAACTTTTTGGGAACTTCGCGTGCTGCGGGCAAAACGAATGTATATGGACCCGGCAAAAGTTTTTTCATCGCTTTATAAGCATAGTCCGAAACTTTTGCATATTTCGAAATATTTTTCAAATCCGGACAGATGAAGCTGAACAGTTTAGTTCCCGCATCCTGTTTGATCAGATAAATTCTTTCAAGCGCTTCTTTGTTGAATATGTCGCATCCGAATCCGTAAACCGTATCGGTTGGATATATTATTACTCCGCCCCGTTTGAGAACATCAACCGCTTTATTTATGAATCGCATCTGCGGCGTTACAGGATGCAGTTCGTAATATTCCATACTAAATCCTTAAACTTTCCGGAAGGACTGCAAATCCTTCGAAGAAATTTTTTACCGGGTTATTTTGAAATGAAAAATATACTTTAAAGAATAATAATCAATCATTTTTTTTGTACAAAATTGCAATTCGTTTTCTAAATTGATTTGCAAAAATATGATGATAATGAAATTTAAAAATATTCCGCGCGCGGTTGTAATTCTGGGATTGGTGAGTTTCTTTACTGATTTTGCCAGTGAAATGCTCTATCCGGTCACTCCGATTTTTTTGACTTCGATCCTTGGAGCTTCAATGGCTCTAGTCGGTTTGATTGAAGGAATTGCGGAAGTCACGGCCGGGCTGCTAAAAGTTTATTTCGGGTCACTCTCGGATAAATTGGGAAAGCGTTCAATCTTTATTGTAATCGGGTACGGACTTTCAGGATTGGTGAAATCGATTCCCGGAATAATAGTTACGGTTCCGTCTGTGATAATTTCACGTGTGGTCGATAGAATCGGAAAGGGGATAAGGACGGCTCCGCGCGACGCGCTCTTAGCGAGCAATGCGAACGGGAACTCGGGCGCTGTATTCGGATTTCATAGAAGCATGGATACATTCGGCGCGGTGGCGGGCCCTTTATGCGCAATTATCCTTCTTTATTTCTTTCCGGGAAAATATTCCTGGCTATATTTAATTGCGTTCATACCCTCTTTGTTTGCAATTGGATTCACATTTGTAGTGAAGGATAAAAAATCTGCATCGCCCTCTTCAAAGAAAAAAAATTACAAAGTATTCTGGCAGCACGCGGCTCATGATTACAAGCTTCTTCTGATATTTTTTACAGTATTTTCTCTGGTTAACAGCAGCGATGTATTTTTAATTTTGAAATCAAAACAGATTTCCGGATCAGATACATTGGCAATTCTGGGATATGTGTTCTACAATTTGGTCTATTCATTCCTCTCTTATCCTATTGGAATTCTTTCCGATAAATTCGGCAAGAAGAATACTCTCATCTTCGGACTAATTCTTTTTTCAGTTGTCTATTTCGGATTTGCTTTTAACACCAATTTCCATCTCTTGTGGATTCTGTTTGCGGTTTACGGAATCTATGCCGCTTCGACGGAAGGAATCTCGAAAGCGTGGGTTTCGGATCTGGTGGAAGACGAATTCCGGGGGACAGCAATCGGATTGCTGACAATGCTTTCAAGTATTGCGGTTATGCTCGGTTCTTTTCTGGCGGGTATTTTATGGGATCTGTTCGGCCCGGAAATTCCTTTCCTCATCTCATCAGTAGTTGCATTATTGATTGCCTTTTCCCTGATCGTTTTTAAAAAACGCGGGAGCGCAAAAGTAAGCATCTGAAGCGGCGTGCAAAATTGCGTTATTTATTTGGAAGGGGGGCGTTATAAAAAAAATATAATGAAAGAATTTCCCCCCCTTTTTACATCTCACTTTCCAATTTGCTATTTTTGATGTGCAATTTGAAAGAATATTAATGGTTAAAGATAAAATAGCGGTCGTGGCTGTAAGCGGGGGAATGGACAGCTGCGTTACCGCCGCAATTGCCGCACAATCATACAGATTGGCTCTTATCCATATCAATTACGGACAGAGAACAGAGCTGCGCGAACTGAGAGCATTTAATGATATAGCCGATTTTTATAAGGCAGAAAAACGGCTAGTTATAGATTTCGGACATTTTACAAAAATCGGCGGTTCCTCTTTGACGGATAAGTCGATTGAGATTGAGAAAGCCGATTTAAAAAATAAAAATGTGCCTACTTCATACGTACCTTTCCGCAACGCTAATATCTTGAGCGCGTGCGTAAGCTATGCCGAAGTAATCGGAGCCAGTGCGGTTTTCATAGGCGCGGTTTATGAAGATGCAAGCGGATACCCGGACTGCCGTCCGAAATTTTTTGAAGCATTTGAAAAAATGGCGGATCTTGGAACCAAACCGGAAACGAAAATTAAAATTGAAACGCCGATAATTCATTTTTCCAAATCCGATATTGTAAAGAAGGGTATCGAACTGAAAGCGCCGCTGGACTTGACATGGTCGTGCTATCAGAGTGAAGATAAAGCATGCGGCGTATGCGACAGCTGCGCATTCCGGCTGCGCGGATTCAAACAAGCCGGCGTAGAAGATCCGATTCCGTACATTATTAGACCGGATTACGAATGACAGGTAATTATTATTTTCCCCGGTTAGTATTTTTAATTTGAAATTGAAAAATCTTTGCGAATTGAAGGAAATATTTATGAACGCTAAACAAAAATTATTGGTGACATTTCCCAATCCGAATCCCGAGCGTGATTATGTTATTATTCACACCGCTCCGGAATTTACTTCCGTCTGCCCGGTTACAGGTCAACCCGACTTTGCCACAATAATTTTGGAATACATCCCGGAAAAAATTTGCGTCGAACTGAAAAGCTATAAATTTTACCTGCAGTCATACAGAAATGACGGCATCTATTTCGAAGCTGTTACTAATAAAATTCTGGACGATCTTGTTCAGATCTGCAAACCCCGTTACATGAAAATTACGGCGCGGTTCAATACGCGCGGAGGTATTTCATCCGAAATCATTGCGGAACAGAGAAGAAGAAAACTTAAGAAAAAATTCGTCTGACGGTTAGTGTTCCCGTTCGCTTATTACTATAACATTAATCATTCATTAGAATTTTGGAGTTTACTATGTCTAAATTACCCAAACAGAAAAGCTGGGCTGAACCGTACAAAATTAAAATGGTTGAGCCTATTAAAATGACAACCCGCCCTTATAGAGAAAAAGCCGCTAAAGAAGCCGGCTACAATACATTCCTTCTTAAAAGCGAAGATGTTTATATTGACCTTTTAACCGACAGCGGCACAAACGCAATGAGCGATTATCAATGGGCAGGGATGATGCTCGGCGATGAAGCTTACGCCGGCAGCAAAAATTTCTATTATCTCTGGGATAATGTAAAAAAATATTACGGCATGCCGTACTTCGTACCGACACACCAGGGCCGCGCCGCGGAACATATGATCTCAAAAATTCTGGTTAAGCCGGATTCAATAATTCCAGGCAACATGTATTTCACTACTACAAGAGAACATATTGAACTGGCCGGCGGAAAATTTGTTGATGTGATTATAGACGAAGCCCATGATCCGCAGAATACACATCCGTTCAAAGGCAACATCAATGTTAATAAACTGGAAGCCCTCATTAAAAAAGAGGGTGCAAAAAATTTCTCATATGTTTTCATGGCCGGTCCGGTTAATATGGCGGGCGGTCAGCCGTTCTCTCTTAAAAATCTGAAAGAAGTTTCCTCTCTTCTAAAAAAATACGGCATACCTCTTTGGCTTGATGCAACACGCGCTACCGAAAATGCGTATTTCATAAAGATCAGAGAAAAAGGATATGAAAAAAAATCGATAGAGCAAATTCTTGTGGAAATCTGTTCATACTTCGACGGACTCTGGGTAAGCGCTAAGAAAGATTTAATGGTTAACATAGGCGGAATATTAGCTACGCGTAATAAAAAAGTATATGAAGAAGCGCGCAATATGGTAGTTGTTTATGAAGGCCTTCATACTTACGGCGGTTTGGCAGGCCGCGATATGGAAGCTATGGCCCGCGGTTTGGAAGAGATGGTTCACTTTGATAATATTAAAGCGCGTATAGGTCAGGTTGAGTATTGCGGCAAGCAGTTGGAAAAATACAATATTCCTATAGTTTATCCGTTCGGCGGTCATGCCATTTTTGTTGATGCCAAAAAATTTCTTCCCCATTTAAGTCAGGATCTTTTCCCGGCCCAGACTCTGGCCTCCGAAATTTATATAGACAGCGGTGTGAGAGGAATGGAAAGAGGAGTTGTGTCTGCCGGGCGCGACCACGCCACCGGTAAACACCGCTATCCAAAACTCGAATTGGTAAGACTCACTTTCCCGCGCCGCGTTTATACCCAAGCGCATATTGATGTGACAGTTGAATCTATTGCGCAGGTTTACGATGACAGGAAGAAAATTAAAGGATTGAAGATGGTTTACGAACCGAAGCATCTTAGATTCTTCCAGGCAAGATTTAAAAAATTATAATCAAATTTATTTAACTTTTGCTTTTAAAGAGGGGCGGAATTATCCGCCCCTCAAGTTTAAAATCTTTTGAATGATGGAACCCGTGCTTTTAAAAGACACTTTCTTCAAAGACAGAGATGCTATTTTCAACGACGAAGATCTGCTGAAAGATCCCTTCAGTTTCTGCGTCAAATGGAGTCTTTTGGTTGAGGAATATATTCAGAAGATTTTAAAAGAGATGAAATTGAACTGTGCCGTCGCTTCTGTTGGAAGTTTCAGCCGCCGAGAACTCTCTCCGTATTCTGATATTGATCTCATGTTCATTTTTGAAAAAGTTGAAGGAAATGAAGAGATAATAAAACAATGTGTAACAATGCTCTGGGATGCGGGAATTGAAGTGTCCTCTACAATCAGAGAATTTTCCGACATACAAAAATTTCTTAACGAAGATCTGCATGCGTTTACACAATTCTATGAAACACGTTACATTTTAGGCGATGAAAAACTGTATAATAAATGGAATAAAAAAGTTTTTGAATCTGTTACAGAGGAATTGAAAGGCAAACTAATAAGGGAATTTTTTGATGATGTGAAACTTCGCTACGATAAATTCGGAGATTCTGCCAAAGTCCTTGAGCCCAACGTGAAATATACCGCCGGCGGTTTGCGAGACTTGCAGGTGGTAGAATGGATTTATGTCTTGAAGAACCGTCTGCTGCTCACATCCCAGGAAGAGATAACCCAGACGCAAAATTTTCTTCTCCACATTAAAAAAGATAAAGTTCTTATCCCCAGAGCGATTGCCCGGTTGCTGGAGAGCTACAGGCAGATTCTGAATACAAGAAATCACCTGCACCTTTTAAGCGGCAGGAAAAATGACCGGCTCGAATTTGTTTATCAGGAAAAAATTGCAAACGTGCTTGGATACAGCGGAGACGGCTGGCACGCCTATATGAAAAAATATTTTGAAGCTGCCAATGTGATTAAAAGATTCCTGATGACTATGATGAAAAGATTTGAGCAGGAGATGAATCCTCCATTGAGCAATTACCTTTCTATACCGCTCGACGATGATTTTTACCTTAAAGGGAATCAGATTTTTCTTTCGAATAAAATAGATATTTCTTTATCCACAATACTCCGTGCATATTACTACAGAGGGCTTCATGACGCGCTTCTGGAAGAAAACATGCGGTCGCAAATAATTGAAGCGGTAATAGACCACGAAGAAATAAATCAGTTTGAACCGAAATCATCAGTCTTTTTCAGAGAGATTTTGCGTCTTCCCAAGAATGTCGGTAAAACTCTGAATGCAATGAATGAACTTGGAGTGCTTGGAGCATTTTTGCCCGAGTTCAAAGAACTGGTGGGATTTTTCCAGCCGGGCGTATATCACTGCTACACAGCCGATGAGCATACGCTTATAGCGCTCAATAATGTTG
>JAKAMT010000113.1 GCA_021812705.1 Bacteroidota bacterium
TTCTCAGGGCGCAGGGCTTGGAGTGCTGGCAGAGGCAATTCAAAATTTGTCTCACGACGCAAAGACCCATACAAATTCCACGGCGGAAGTTCTGGCCAAAATAAGCGAAGCATCTAAAAAATTGAAGAGTAATGCGGATGATTCAGAAAATATTTCGAACGACGATACTCTTGCTTCTGTGAACGAGAGAATTAATAAATTGATGGAAACGCTTGTAAGTATCGAAAGCGAGACCAAAGTCACAATCGACACGCTTACGCTGGAAGTAAATTCTCTCCGCAGCGAAATTGAAACGACTGTCAGAGATATCTCCATCCACACTCTAATAGGAAAGGTAATTAACAAGTCGATCCTGGACTTAACTAAAATTACAGACACCACCCGGCATAAAGCCACTCAAAATTTGAATAGAGAGAAACACACAAAGAATATGAAGCAAAAATATACAATGCACATTGAAAGGAAGATTCACAATAACTATACGGATGGAAACGGTGCTGGATTTGAAAAACCGTCCTCACAAACAAACAACTCCGGAGAAGATCAGCTCGGAGATAATGTGGAATTGTTCTAAAGGTGAAACATGAGCGAAATAATTTTTGACGAAACGGAAAATAGGGCTACCGTAATTATTGACGGCGCTGCTGCAATTCAAAACGCACAGGAAATCAAAAAACTGTTTCAAGATTCTCTTGCAGCTTCCGCCAATATAGCCGTCAATCATCAAAATGCCGAAGAATTCGATCTTACTTATCTGCAGCTCATCGCTTCACTTTTTAAATCTGCTGTCGATTCAGGAAAAAAAATCCGGTTCGACGGCAGTAATCCAGAATCTTTTACCGCCCTTATAAAAGGTTCTGGATTCCATTTTTTAGAAACAAACGGGAATGCCGGCAGCAAGACTGATATGGAGGAGAATTAAATGGCAAAAAAAATTATGACAGTCGATGATTCCGCGAGCGTGCGCCAGATGGTAAGCTTTACTCTTAGAGAGGACGGATACGAAGTTATTGAAGCGTGCGACGGAGTTGACGCCCTTTCGAAGATGGAGAACACCACGCTTAATATGATTGTCACGGATCTTAACATGCCCAACATGGACGGCATCGAACTTATCAAAAAAGTCAGAGCCGGCAGCGCAAATAAATTTGTGCCCATAATCCTCCTTACTACGGAATCTCAGGAATCGAAAAAACAGGAAGGAAAAAGTGCCGGAGCCACCGGCTGGATTGTCAAACCATTTAAGCCGGAGCAGTTGCTGGCTGTAATTAAAAAGGTGCTGGGATGATAGACGCGCATCGTAATGCTTTCATAGAAGAAACAACGGAACTGCTTTCCGAATTGGAATCTTCATTGCTTGAACTCGAAGAAACTCCCGAAGACAGCGAACTGATAGCAAGAGTCTTTAGAGCGCTGCATACAATAAAGGGTTCATCAGGAATGTTCGGATATGACGATATCACGATGTTTACCCACGATATCGAAAATGTCTACGACCATATCCGCAACGGCGAAATAAAAATTACAAAACAGATTATCGACCTCACTCTAGCCGCACGGGATCAGATCTCGAGCATGCTCAAATACTCCGACGATAAAAACGCCATCGACGAAAATGTAACGAAAGATATTATCTCCTCATTCCGGTTAATGATAAACGACTTCAACTCAAAAAATAAAAAAGAACCGGAACGGGAGAAGGAAAAAGAAGAAAATAAAAGCGCGACTCCTTCCGAATCTTTCAAAGTCTTCCACATCAACTTCAAACCGGCAAAAAATATTTTGTTCACCGGCACCAACCCGGTGCTGCTCGTAAAAGAAGTTGCTTCGCTCGGCAGATCTGTTGTACTGGCAGAGGCGAACGAGATTCCATCTTTGGATAAGATTGAACCCGAAAACTGCTATGTTCAATGGGATATCATCTTAAAAACCACCGGGAATCAGGATTCCATAAAGGATGTGTTCATTTTTATAGAAGACCAGTGCGAACTTGAAATTAAAGAGATTGAAACTTTTGGATCGGTAAATGATGAAAGCAGTTTTGCGGATTTTGAGGAATTCCTGGTAGGCTCTTCACTTCAGGGAATGTCCAATATAGGCGAGCTGATTCAGAAATATTTTTACCAGACAAAAGAAACTTTGTCGGAATCTACGGGCAAAACGGCATTCAAAAAATTGAAAGACGGCGCGGAAGGGCACTCTGAACCAGATACCGCTTCAAGCATACGCGTGAGCGCGGAAAAATTGGACGAACTTGTTAATCTGGTCGGCGAACTTGTAACAATACAGGCAAGATTAAGCCAGATAGCTTTGACCACACCTGAGAATGCAATTGTGTCTGTCTCCGAAGAAGTTGAAAGAATCACCTGGTCTCTCAGAGACAGTGCCCTCAATATCAGAATGCTTCCCATAGGAACTACGTTCAGCAAATTCAAACGGCTTGTGAGAGATCTTTCCAGAGATCTGAAAAAAGAAGTTGAATTGAATACGGAAGGAGCCGAAACAGAATTAGACAAGACCGTTATAGAAAAATTAAACGATCCGCTCATTCACATCATAAGAAACAGTTTGGATCACGGAATAGAAATTCCCGAAGAGAGAGAAAAAGCCGGTAAACCTAGAACCGGCACTGTTATGCTTTCGGCTTCACAATCTGGCGGAAACGTACTGATAAAGATCAGCGACGACGGCGCGGGAATGGATAAAGATGTTATAAAAGAAAAAGCAGTAAGACTGGGATTGATTGCGGAGAATGCAGAGCTCTCCGAAAATGAAATCTTCTCACTCGTATTTGCGCCGGGATTTTCTACCGCGCAAAAAATCACAAACGTCTCCGGCAGAGGCGTGGGAATGGATGTCGTTAAAAGAGCAATAGAAAATTTGCGCGGCAGCGTTGAAGTATCAAGCGCCAAAGGCAAAGGTACTACAATCACTTTGCGTCTGCCTCTTACACTGGCAATTATAGACGGACTTTTGGTTCAAATTCAGGGGGAACATTATGTTCTGCCCCTCTCCGCCGTGGAAGAATGCATCGAACTCTCAAAAGAAAATATTCAAAATTCCCATGGAAGAGAGATCGTGAATGTAAGAGGTAACATAGTTCCGTACATAAATCTGAGAAGCAGATTCAAAATTGGGGGAGAAAGACCGGAAATTGAACAGATCGTCATTGCCGAGATTAACGGAACTAAAGTAGGCTTTGTAGTCGATAAAGTGTTCGGTCAGCATCAGACGGTTTTAAAAACGCTCGGCAGACTCTACAGAAATGTCGACGGCATCTCCGGCGCTACTATTCTTGGCGACGGCACCGTGGCCCTGATTCTGGATATTAACAAATTGCTGGAGAAAGAGGAATTCTCGGCAAAATCGATTATGAAAAACTGATCGGAAAAATTTATAAGCTATAATTTATAAGGAGGTACAAATGAGTAATATTTTTCTAACAGAAACGAGACAATATCTTACATTCAAACTCAGCGATGAAATGTTTGGTGTTGATGTTGCCCAGGTACGGGAGATTCTTGATTATGTTAAAATAACCAAGGTGCCTCAGACTCCGGACTTTATGTGCGGCGTCATTAATCTCCGCGGAAGCGTTGTTCCCGTTGTGGATATGAATCTCAAATTCGGAATGGCACAATCGGAGAGGACTGTTAACACTTGCATTGTTGTAGTTGAGGTAAATTTAGATGACACTTCTATTGTTATTGGAGCTCTGGTCGATTCCGTGCAGGAAGTTTTTGAAATAGAACCGCAGAATATTGAACCGGCTCCAAAAATCGGTACGCGCCTCAGAACCGACTTTATTAAAGGAATGGGCAAACGGGATGACAGTTTTATCATAATTCTGGATATCGATAAAGTCTTCAACTCCCAGGAGCTGGAACTTGTTCAGGACTCCAGTAATTATGCCCCGGAAACATTTTCTAACGTGAATTAAAAATTTAATTAATAATAAAAATAGGAGTGCATCATGAAATGGTTTTATGACTTAAAATTGAGCGTGAAGTTATTAAGCGGCTTTTCATTTGTAGCTTTAATAACGGCTTTTGTAGGGTATATGGGAATTACAGAGCTTAATAATATTGCACAGAAAGATACCTTACTCTATGAAAATATGATGATCCCTGCTTCCGAAGCGGGAGATATTGCTGTATTCTTTCAAAGAATAAGAGTAAATACACGAGATATCGTAATTGCAAATGATTCCAAAGATCATCAAAAATTTAAAGATAATATCACCGCATACAGAGATTCTATTTCCAAGATAGGCGACAAATTTGAAAAAAAGATACTTTCAGACAAAATGAGAAATCTTTTCAATGAATTTAAACAAGCAAGAGTTGAGTATTCAAAAGACCTAGATAAATTATTTGAATTATCTCTGGCTAATAAAGATGCAGAAGCTTTCTCATTCTTAAACGGTGCTATGCGACAGTCTGCTGACAAAGAGAAGGCTGCAATCGATACTATGATTGAAGTTAAAAAAATTGACGGAAATAATACAGCCGACGGTAATCTTGCGGCCGCTCAAACAGCTACTACCACTATGATAATTACAATAGTATTTTCACTGCTTATTGCAATTTCATTCGGATTCTTCCTTTCGAGATTAATTTCTAAATCACTTAAAAAAGGAGTCGATCTTGCACAGGCTGTTGCAGAAGGGGATTTGACTAAGCAACTAGATCTTGATCAGAAAGATGAGGTTGGGCAGTTGGCAACTGCATTAAATATGATGGTTGAAAAATTAAAAGATGTCGTTGAAAATGTTAAATCGGCTGCCGACAATGTTGCCTCCGGTTCGCAGCAGTTAAGTTCAGGCTCTGAAGAGATGTCGCAAGGCGCTACCGAACAGGCGGCCGCCGCAGAAGAAGCATCATCTTCAATGGAACAGATGACGTCAAATATTAAACAGAATGCAGACAATGCGCAGCAGACAGAAAAGATTGCACTCAAATCCGCAGAAGACGCTAAAGAAGGCGGCAAAGCTGTAACTGAAACAGCGCAGGCAATGAAAGAAATTGCAGGCAAAATTTCTATAATCGAAGAGATTGCACGCCAGACAAATCTTCTAGCTCTCAATGCCGCAATCGAAGCTGCAAGAGCCGGCGAACACGGAAAAGGTTTTGCAGTTGTTGCAAGCGAAGTTAGAAAACTTGCAGAAAGAAGCCAGACTGCGGCTGCTGAAATCAATAAACTTTCCGCTTCAAGTATTCAGGTTGCCGAAAGAGCCGGCGAAATGCTGAACAAAATAGTTCCGGATATTCAGAAAACAGCTGAACTGGTTCAGGAGATTTCATCTTCAAGCAACGAACAGAACAGCGGCGCCGAACAGATCAACAGCGCAATCCAGCAGCTCAACACCGTAATTCAGCAGAATGCTTCCGCTTCCGAAGAGATGTCTTCCACCGCAGAGGAATTGTCTTCGCAGGCAGAACAGCTCCAGGAAACAATCTCTTTCTTTAAATTGGAAAACGGTCACAACGCTAAACGGGCTTCGGTTTCAAAACCGGCTGCCTCGCATGAATTCCACAGACCGAGTCTGTCTCATGTCGTGAATACAAAACCGGCTTCTGCCGCAGCTCCAAAACCGGCAAATGGAAAACCGGTTAAGGTGGGTAAAAACGGAAGCAACGGAGTCTCTTTGGATCTTCACAGCGGCGATAAATTCGATCACGATTTCGAAAAATTCTAATTAATGGTTTCTGTATGCGCGCCTTAAACGGCGCGCATCGCTTAAAATAATTTATTGGGCATATTCCTATGGCTAACGTTCAAACTTTATCTGCGCTCACTAACGCCGAGTTCGATAAACTCAGCAGATTTATTTACGAACAGAGCGGAATTAAAATGTCTTACGCCAAAAAAAATATGGTGGAAGCCAGATTAAGAAAGAGACTAAAAGAACTGAACCTTGATTCTTATTCCGATTACTACGCGTTTCTTTTTTCCGATGATGGAAAAGATTTTGAAGTAACCAACATGGTCGATGTTATCACAACCAACAAAACGGATTTTTTCAGAGAACCGAAACAATTTTCATTTTTGATGGATAGAGCGCTTCCGGAACTTCTGGCAAGAGACCGGACCGGAATTCAAAAACCGCTGAAGGTTTGGAGCGCGGGCTGCTCCACCGGCGAAGAACCGTACACGCTCTCAATTGTTCTTAATGAATTCGCCAATGAAAATAAAAATTACTCGTTCTCCATCCTGGCTACGGATATCTCTACCCGCGTCCTGGAAAAAGCTAAACTGGGAATCTATGATGAGGAGAGAATTGTCCCGGTGCCGGACGAATTGGTAAAAAAATATTTTCTTAAGAGCAAAGACAAACAAAAAAAACTGGTGCGGCTGATACCGGAAATAAGAAATTCCGTGAATTTCCAGTGGCTCAATTTTATGGATTCAGATTTCGGACTCGAGAAAAATTTTGACATTATTTTCTGCCGCAATGTGATAATTTATTTCGATAAAGCGACGCAGGATAGGCTGATTGAAAAATTAATCACCCATATTAAACCGGGAGGATTCTTATTTCTCGGTCATTCGGAATCGATTTTTAACGGAAATCTGCCGGTCGTTCAAATGGCGGCAAGCACGTACAAGGTCGTTAAATGAATACACCATTTAAGCATCTGCCGGTAGTATATCTTCATCCGGGGGAGGTTTACTTTGGTGATAAACCGGTGGTGGTATCAACTGTTCTTGGCTCGTGTGTTTCTATAACTGTTTTCAGCAAAAAATTTAATTACGGCGGAATCTCTCATTGCATGCTTCCTTACTGCGAAAGCAAAGATGACTGCAAGCAGTGTGACGACGCTTATAGATATGTTTACTGTACTCTTGATACTATGGTGCAGAAATTCGAAAGAATGAATTTGAAAAGAGATGAATTGGAAATTAAAGCCTTCGGCGCGGCGGATGTTCTTATCACAAAAGAAGAAAGACTAAGATCGAAAACTATCGGCAAACAAAATATCCGCGCGCTCGAAAATTGGATGAACAAAAACAAAATTAAACTTACATCCTATGATGTGGGCGGCGAAAAGGGACGAAAGTTATTCTTCCTTCCTGCATCAGGGGATGTATATATAAAGAAGATCGTAAATGAAAAAGATTAGAGTATTGATTGTAGATGATTCGTCTGTAGTGCGTCAAACGCTCTCGGAACTTCTTTCATCCGACTATTCTATAGAAGTGATGGGCACCGCAGGTGATCCGTTCCTGGCTGCGGATAAGATTAAGGAAGAGATCCCGGATGTCATAACTCTCGATGTCGAAATGCCCAAAATGGACGGGCTTACATTTTTAAATAAAATTATGACGCAGCACCCGATACCCGTTGTCATCTGCTCAAGTCTTACAGAACGCGGATCCGATACTGCTTTAAAAGCCCTTGAATACGGCGCGGTTGATATTATCACCAAACCTAAAATGGGCACTAAACAATTTTTAGAGGAATCCAGAATACATATCTGCGATGTGGTTAAAGCTGCTGCAAGCGTAGATTTAAAAAAATATATCCACCGCAAACATGAAGTTCAGCCAAAACTTTCTGCCGATGTGATTATTGCAAAGGCTACAAACCGCGCTATGCTTCAAACAACCGAGAAAGTGGTTGTGGTGGGCGCTTCAACGGGCGGAACGGAAGCGTTGAAAACTTTTTTGGAATCATTCCCCGCAGATTCACCGGGAATCGCCATCGTTCAGCATATGCCCGAGAATTTTACAACCGCATTTTCCAGACGGCTGGACGGACTGTGCAAAATTTCGGTTAAAGAAGCTGAAGACGGCGACACTTTGATAAGAGGACGGGCACTAATTGCACCGGGTAATCATCATATGCTTTTAAAAAGAAGCGGTGCGCGATATTATGTCGAAATTAAAGACGGTCCGCTCGTAAGCAGGCACCGCCCAAGCGTCGATGTTTTATTCCGCTCTGCCGCAAGATATGCGGGCAAGAACGCGGTCGGCGTCATAATGACCGGAATGGGCGACGACGGCGCAAAAGGATTGCTGGAGATGAAAGAAGCCGGTGCTTACACAATAGCCCAGGATGAAAAAACCTGCATCGTTTTTGGAATGCCTCAGGAGGCAATTAAACTCGGCGCAGTCGAAAAAGTTCTGCCGCTGCAAAATATTTCAAACGCAGTTATAAATAAATGTCTTTGATGATGATATATTTACAAAATTATCGCCGAACAAAATAAAATGATAAGTAATTCAAAAATATTGATCGTTGAGGATGATAGAACTTCGGCTGACCTTCTTTCCAGGTGGCTTCTGCTTCTCGGCTTCGAAATCTCGGGCATCTTTCCGAAAGGGGAAGACGCTCTTGCCGCAGTAGAAAAAGCGGAACCGGACTTAATCCTGATGGATATTATGCTGGCCGGCAATATTGACGGTATTGAAACGGCGATGATTGTAAAAGAAAAATTCTCCGTGCCCGTAATTTTTCTTACGGCGCTTTCCGATGAAAGCGCAATTCAGCGCGCCAAGGCGGCTGAACCGTACGGCTACCTGATGAAGCCTTTTGCAAAGAAGGATCTGCAGGCTTCAATAGAAATTGCTCTCTACAGAAGGAAAATGGAAAGACAGCTCATTGAGAGCGAAATCTGGTTCAGAACCACTCTCAGCAGCATTGGCGACGGCGTAATTGCGACCGACAATGAGAATAAAATACGCTTCACCAATTCCGTTTTTGATAAACTCGGCGGATTCCTTCCGAATGAATGCATCGGTAAAAAATTGGAAGACGTTTATGAAACCCAGCACGACACAACTACAGAAGGACTTTTATATCAATCTCTCGAATTTGATCCCGATAGTTTTGATGAACCGCTTCAGCATAAAATATTAGTAACAAAAGATAACCGCCAGATACCGATTGAAGAAAA
>JAKAMT010000114.1 GCA_021812705.1 Bacteroidota bacterium
ATCTCCGTCCCGCCGAGGCGGGAGCGGCGTCCTGGACCACTAGACGAACGCGCCATTTTATTGCACAAATTTATTTTTCAGAACTAAAATTCTTTTCACCGGTGGTTACGGTTCCTTCGGAACCGTTGATCTCCGTCCCGCCGAGGCGGGAGCGGCGTCCTGGACCACTAGACGAACGCGCCATAATTTCAATGGACAAAAATAGTTCAGCACCGGATATATAAGCAAATAGTTTATTCGGCAATATCGCTCTCAATTTAATAAAACTATAAACCTGCTTCATTGATAAGTTTATTTATCTCATCAATTTCAACCTGCGATAATATATAATCACCCGCTTCAATATTCTGGCCGCATTGAATATCAGTCCTCGCGCCAACAATAGCGGAGGTAAGCGCGGGATTGTTCAATACCCATGCAATCGCAAGCTGACCGACAGATTTACCTGAACGTGCAGCAATTGGCCTTAATTTTTCCACAAGACCAAGTGCTTTTGATAATACCGGTTCTTTAAAGTAAGGATTTTTATGACGCCAATCGTCAGACGCAATTTTTGATTTGTCAAATTTTCCTGATAGAAGTCCGGCCTGCATAGGACTGTAAGCGATTACGCCGATTTCATTTTCAAGACAATAAGGGAGAACTTTTTCTTCATACTCTCTTCTGATTGGACTGTAGGGCGGCTGCAGCGATTGCACGCGACCGATCTTCATGCATTTTTCAAGAAGTTCCACATTGAAATTGCTCACTCCGACATAACGCACTTTACCTTCTTTTTGAAGCTGGAGCATTGTTCCCCATGATTCCTCCACGGGCACCTTAGGATCTGGCCAATGGATCTGATAGAGATCTATATAATCTGTATCTAACCTTTTAAGGCTTTCTTCGCATTCATTGCGGATGCTTTCGGGTGAATTGTTAATTAACGCTGTGCCGGTTCCATCATTCACCATCCCGCATTTAGTGGCAATAAATACTTTTTCCCGAAAACCTTTCACTGCCTTTCCTACAACTTTTTCTGAGTGCCCGAAGCCGTAAACTGCCGCTGTATCAATCCAGTTTATTCCGTTATTCACAGCAAACTGAATTGCTTTAACTGACTCATCATCGTTTACAGGTCCCCATCCGAACTGCCACGGCCCGCCAATTGCCCAGGCTCCAAAACCGATTACTGTCAATTCTGGACCATTTTTACCAAGCGTTCTTTTATTCATTTTCTCTTCTCTCTTTTTTAATATGGTTTTTATACAATAAACGTATTTAGCAATGGAATTCCTTTCATTGCTTAGAAAATATTTTTAAGAATCTAATTATTTTTTTTTGAGATCTGAGTCACCTTCAGATTTGAATATTCAGCAACGAGCGGTGCCATCTGCCTGAATCCAAGTTTGCCTTCGTTCAGAACAGGTCCGTAAGTTTTGCCGTCATCTTTCCATTCGAGCACCAGCAAATCATTGATATAGAACTCAATTTGATCTTCAAATTTAACAACTCTCATTTTATAAGGAGGAGCTGCATATTTCACCGGCGGAATCGGATCGGCGCCCTGGGCAGTCATGTAAAATCCGTAACTTTTTCTAAGATTGCATAGCTGCATATTCCTCTCATTTTCATTTCGCCTGAAATATGAAATATGATATGCGTTTATATCGCCGTGATGATACTGTTTATAATCTCCTTCTCTCTTCATTAAAGAAGTATCGAAAATATCTTTACCGTTAATTCCTTTAGCAGAGAAGAATAGAATGCAGAGCCCCGGTTCTTCGATAGGATAAAAATTCCAGGAGATTGAAATATTATCCGGAAAATTTTGCGGGCACCAGAACACAAAATTTGATTTCTGCTTCTCTATTGGATCCAAAAGGTTCTGCATTCTCATTCTGTTATTGGGAAAGCTTACCAGTGCCTTCCCTTCAAGAATGAAGTCTTTTACATCCTTACTGTTGGACAGCGGATTTTGATAGACGGTTTTAATTTCTTCGTAGCGTTCGTAGTAGAATTTATGAAGTATATCAGAATCTACGGCCGTAAGCTCTTTTTGCTGTGAAAACAAGTAAGGAACATTGAATATCCCGAAAGTCAAAATGATCAGAAAAATAAATTCCGGCGGATAATTAAATTCACAAAGTTTTTTTTTAGTTCTCATGCCTATTTTTTATTTTTTTTATTCAATCCTTTGGCTATCACTCTCGCCTGTCCATCCCCCATTCTGCTCTTAAATAAATTGAACAATTCATCTTCGTTCATTTTATCTCTAAAATTCTCAAGCATCTTGCCCTGAAGATTAAACGCTCTAGCGGTTACATCTTCCGGATCCACCTGGGCCTTCAATATTGCTCTTAATTCCGATGCAATTTCTTTAACGCCGGGATCATTAATCCGGTTTATTTTTTCTCCCGGATCCTCTCTAAGATTAAAAAGATAATCTGAATAATATGAGAAGTGGATCAGTTTCCAGTCTCCCTTTCTTATCATGAAAGATCCGGTAGGATTCCCTTCCGAATGTGATTCCGAATAGACGAACCTGTCCTTATCTAATTTACCTTCAATGAGAGGAATTAACGATTTTCCTCTGAGTTCTGACGGAGCTTTGATTCCTGCAAGTTCAATCAATGTTGCCACTAAATCGACATGAGCAACAGGAGTATCTACGGTTTTGTGTGTAGGAAGAGACGGATTTGAAATCACCAGCGGAATTTTAAGGTCGCATTCGTACAAATTATTTTTGAGCCACATTCCGTGGTCTCCCAGACTCTCTCCGTGATCTGAAGTGTAAATAAAATATGTATTATCTAACTGATCAGTTTCCTCCAAACATTTATAAATCTGTCCGACATATTCATCAAGTTCCGAAACCATGCTGAAATAAGCGGCCATTGCCCTTTTAATTTTTTCGGCAGGAATAGGCGTCGACACTCTTTTAAAATTTCTCATTATCTGATACGGCAGAGGAAGATTTTCAAGTTCCTTTATGGAGACATCATACGGTTCTACTTTCTGCAAGTAATAATCAAAATATTTATTGAGACCGGTCCAGGCCGGATGCGGTTCGAGCAAACCGACGAAGACAGCCCACGGCTTCTCCATTTTTTTTGTTTCATTCCTTAAAAACTGAATTGCCTTTGCAGTCTCAATATTGTCCTTATGAAGTGTAGTTCTTCCGGATCCGTCAATTCCTTCCCTTTCGTTAATACGGTAGCCGACCGGACTTCTAAAGAGTGACGTAATATCGGGCTTAGTAGCATGGCCGTGTTCTACATCCTCTTCAACAAATCCCAAATCGATATTGGGATTAAGATCCTGTTTACCAACGGCCCAGCAGTAGTAACCGGAATCACGCAATCTTTTACCCCACGACGGATATGAATTATCCATCACAGTTGAATTGCAAAAAGAGTTTGAATCGGATGGATACATGCCCGTCATCATGCTTGCTCTGCCAGGGGCACAAAGAGGCGAACCGCAATATGCCGATGAGAAAACAACTCCTCTCTTAGCGATCCTATCCATATTCGGCGTTTGAACAAAATTATGCCCCGCGAATCCTGTGTATTTTGCACTGTGCTGATCCGAGCATACAAAAACAAAATTTGGCCGTTTACCGGATTTTTTTTCTTCGGCATAATTTTTTGCCGGCATAATTCCTGAACCAACCGCCATTGCACCCAAAATTCCCGCCGACATTTTTTTGTTGAATTCTCTTCTTGAGATTGTTTTCATATAGTTATCATCTAATTTTTTATCATTTGATGTTTGAGATCAGTTTTACCTGTCCCTTCTTTTTCTGCTCAGCAGGATTCTTGAATCCTCTGAAATCGTTTCCAAATAAAAATATATTCTTTGTATCCGCATCGCTGACGGAGACAAAATTTTGAGCCCCCCCGGATGCGCGTGAATTTTCCACCAAGATATTATTGCTTTTATCAATTCCGATAAGGCAATTTGCTTCATTTGAAACAGAAGCATCTAAAGAAGCGATCCTAATATCCTCTGCGTCATTCAACATGATTGCGGGACGCTGATCTTCAGACGCGGTTGAAATTGTGATTCCGTCAAATTTTATTCCTTTTGCATGCCTGATATAGAATCCGTACGAAGGCAGAATTCCCCACATATTGCCTTCCGGATAAGCGTCCTCCAGTTCCGGCAAATCATTTTTAATCCGGGTTTTAGATACGCCTCCGCTAAAAACTATTCTTATGTTCGAGAAAGTAACGTCTTCAATATAATGCTCTGGCAATCCCATTATTGAGCAGCCGATATTTTTAATATTGGTTGCAATCACATTCGATATCTGAACATTTTTGAAAATTCCGACAGTCGGCGTAGGTGCAGATTCAGTGTGCTTTCTTCCACGGTTGCCGAGTCGCAGGAAGATGGGAATTTCCGGGCCATCAATTTTAACATTAGAAATAATTACACCGTCAATAATTCCTCCGTCAACGGTCGCGAGAGTAATACCGCTGGTTCCGGCGGGAGTGCCGAAGAAAGGTTCCTTATCTGCAGATGGTTTTACGATTATATCTGAGATGATAATATTTTTAAATCCTCCGGTTGATTCTGTCCCCATTTTAATTGCATTGCAGTGGCTGCTTACAATGCAGTTGCTTATTACAACATTTTCGTTGAGAACCGGAGAGGTGCTTTTCAAAGTAATAGCGTCATCGTCTGTATCGCCGATGCAATTTTCAATAAGAACATTTTTGCAGCCGTCAATATCCATCATATCATTATTTTGATTCGCATGGTTGTAAACTTTTATTCCGCGCAATGTCAATCCGGTGCATGCCAGATAATGCTGCATCCACATTGCGGAATTTTGCAGAGTTACATTTTCCAATTTTACATTTTCACACTGAATAAAACGGATAATATAGGGACGGTCTCTATAACGGTCCGGTTTAATTTTTGTAGTCACCCTGAACGAGGCGCCCTGCCCATCTATCGTTCCTTCTCCCCGTATGGAAATATTTTTAACTTTTTCGGCATAGAGAAGGCTGTGTTTAAGAAAAATATCATTATAGGATTTCATTGCAGGCTGATGTTCTTTATAATCTTTTACATCAGTGCTTCCCAAAATGAGTGCGCCGTTGGAAAGATAAATATCAACATTGTCTTTCAGTTCAAGACCCCCGGTTAAATATTTTCCCGGCGGGAATAAAACCGATCCGCCTTTTGAGGAACATTCATCAATTGCATTCTGAATCGCTTTTGTATCCAATGTAATTCCGTCCCCCTTTGCGCCGAAATCCCTGACGGATAATTGAGAAGCAGTCTGACCGTTAATTATTGAAACAGAAAAAAAGATCCAGATCAGAAGTAATCTGAAAATATTGATTTTCATTTTTTCTCCGGTGAATCATCATTTTGAAGATTTATTTTGACTGTATAAACCTGCGGAACGCCAGTGCGGTCTGTGCTGAGTAAAACATATTTGCCGTCCGGACTGAAATGCGGATGCGCGTGTGTCGGCTGTTCACCCCAGGACGAATTATGCCGGAACAATCTCTCTTTTTTGATAACCTTATCACGGTCGAACGTCCACATAGAGAGGACCATTCCATTATCAACATCTGCCACCCAATGTTTATTATCTTTAAATACCTGGGAGTGAGCCGGACCTACCGGAGCTTCGATCATGAAATTATCACTGCCGTCGGGTTTGCAAGAGCCGAGGAATTGTCTTCCTTTATTTGGTCCGAACATATATCTTGCCGCATAGCCAAATCTAGAACCGTCTGCAAACCAGAATTCGTGTGTGCGGTGGATGCCGAATTCTTGCGGTCCTACCGGACCTCCGTCCGTTCCATCTATATTTATCCAGAAGAAACGAATCGGCACATTCCCCACTGTTCCGGGTCCGCCGTCTCTGTATTGGTGCTGCCAGGCATAAGTTAAAATTTTGGGATCTGTAGGAGAAGCCTGAAGATGATTGATGCTGATTCCGTAATCGGGAGAAATTTGTTTGATCTCTCCTGTTTCCAAATTATAACGCATAACCGCAAAAGGACCGGTGCTGTTATTTTTGTCAAAGCCGGGATGCTTATTAATCGAATAGACCAAATATTTTGCATCGCAGGTAATTGTAAAGGATTTCAGATCGGCGGTAGGATCTTCGATTACTTTTTTATTTTCCATTGTTTCATAATTAAGGGAGCGTATGCTGTTATTGATCTCGTACCAAATTGTTTTCAGCTTAGGATAATGCCAGACTGATCCGCTGATATCCACTTTTTCATCTGTCAGTTGCGTCATTGTGCCGTCGAGCAGATTCAGTTTAAATAAATTTACCGAGCCGGCTCTGTCTGAATAAATAATTGCGTTATTGTTATCGATAAAAGATTCGACATTGAAATAGAGATGCCAGTTCTTTCCTTTCGTTGTCCACTGGGTAATCTCATATTTAGTTGTATCATCTGTCCAGGTTTTTCTTTCACTTGCCCATTTAGTACCGATGCTGCCCACTTGTGCGAATGAAGAGGTAAAACTTAAGATGGACAAAAAGAGAGCGTATTTCAGGATATTATTTTTCATATTATTTTCTCGATTAATTGTTCAACAATGACGCGGAATCTTTATCAAGATAAAGAACCGCGTTTGAATGTGTTCTTAATATTGTCGCAGGACATTTTGTTGAGATTTCAGAATACAAAGTATCTCTCACAGCTTCGGCTTTCCTTATACCCGGGACTACAATATTCAAAAATTTGCCGGAGAAAAGCGCAGGCACAGTCAAAGTAAATGCGGTTTTAGGCACTTCGTCTACTGTTTTGAATCCAGCATCGTTCACCTGCTGAGCTTTGCATTTTTCCTCAAGCTCCACAATTTTCACAAGCGCCTGATCATCAAAGTCGGCTACCGGAGGATCGTTAAAAGCGATGTGCCCGTTTTCACCTATCCCCATGCAGACAATGTCGATCGGTTTTTGATTGAGCAATTCAGAATACCGTGAGCATTCCGATTGCGGATCATCCGTTTTGGGATTGATCAAAAAAACATTTTTAAATTTCACTTTTGAGAATATATGATCGTTCAGATATCTGCTGAACAGCTCGGGCGAATCAGATGGCAGATTAATATATTCATCCATATGGAACGCCGTAATTTTTGACCAATCAATAGATTTATTTTTGCTTAATTCTTCCAAAAATTCATTTTGAGAAGGGGCCGCGGCAAAAATCATTCTTATCTCTTCCTGTTCTTTCAATAATTCAGAGATAAGTTTGCCGACATTTTCTGCAGATTGGCTTCCAAGTGTTCTTCTGTCTTCATAGATATGAACGTTCAAATTGCCGGCCTTAAATATTTTCGTGCTGGAATTCACCATTTAATTGATTCCGGTATAAAATTGATTAATTATTTTTCATAAACTTTTGCAGTTTATTAATTTCGATTCCTGCGGTTATAACTGCTCCTAAACCACGAGGATCGTTATCGAAGCGTTCGCGGGTTTTGTAGAACCTATCATCAAAGCCTATTCCCGTACCCTGGCAGATATCTTTGACAATACCATCGCTGCTGATTTTTTCTTCAATGGCTTTCCATGCTTTGAATGCGGGTGCGGCAAAACTTTTATCGAGATTGCCGTTCATAATTCCGCGCGCCATTCCCAAAGCGAACATAGCAGTGCATGAAGTTTCTCCAAATGATTCTTTATCATCCATAACCTGATGCCATATTCCGGATTCATCCTGATATTTGATGAGAGCGTTTAAATTGGCTTTAAATATTTCTTCCACTTTTTTATATCCGGGGTGATTTTTGGGGAGCATCAGAAGCGCTTCTGATTCAGCCCAGATGACCCAACCGTTCGCCCTGCCCCAAAATATTTTTGACTGCTCTTTTTTATTGCTGAACCAGCCGTGTTCGTACAATCCCGTTTTTTCGTCAAGAAGATATTTGTTGAAATTTACGACCTGCTTTACAACATCGTCATAATATTTTTTATCATTGAATAATTTAGCGGCACGTAGCAGAAGCGGAGTAGACATAAACAGATCGTCACACCAAACTGTATATCGTTCCGGCTCCGGGCGGCATAGAGTTCCGTCCGCCAGCCGCTCCTGAATTTTAGAAACATAATCCGCTCTCTCTTTGACCAACGGAATAAAATCTTTTCTCTTATCCAAAAGAGAGATCTCGGCAAACGGATAAACCGGCGCTCCGGCATCATCGAGCATGCATTTTCTGAATATTCTAAGATAGCTTCCGCGCAAATCATGAAGGCTGTAATACTGCTTTTTAAGCATGGGAAGATTATCATTTATGAATTCGCAATATTTTTTTACAAAGCTGTGATACTTCTCATCACCAGACGCATCGGTCAAGTTAAGCAGAACCATCATCAGCGCACCGTTTGGATAATTCCAATCCGCATATGAATCTTTCTTGAAAGTGTTATCTTTTCCTATCACTAATTTTTTAAGCTCATTAACCGGCGGATACTGAAAGGATAAACCGTTAGTGAATTTCCCAGAGTAGACGGAATCAACAAAAGTAGTGCGCAGATAGCCTCCTGAGCCCGCCAGCATTCCAGGAGTGACTTTAAGGAATGCCCATGCCCAGGTCGTATTCATTTCAGCATCAAGAGGAATGAATTTCGACTTCATCAGCATATCCCGTTCCGTAACTTCTCTTAGATAAACAAAGGGAGTCCCGGACAGCGAGGATTCGATTACAATCCGGTTTTCTCCGCTTGTCAAATTTACGGTCACAGTATCATTCGACTTGAAGAGATAAGTTGTTGTTTCTCTATAAAAGAATTTAACAGCCTTCTTCTTCTCAAATACCAACTGACCGTTCACCCAGATTTTTATAGGCATCGAATAACTGACACCATATTTCAGCTTCATATTCCCGTTCACAAATATTTTTGAGAATGCAAAGCCC
>JAKAMT010000115.1 GCA_021812705.1 Bacteroidota bacterium
AGATAAATATTTGAACGAGCGCCGGGATGAAATAGACCATCGGCACGGCAAAGGACGGAAAGCCACGCCAGTGGGCGTTTGCGTAAATTTTTTCCGACAGAAAAACTAAAAATGAAAATGAAAGAAAATCTATAAATATCGATAAAATTGAAAGACGGTAGACATTGGCGAAAGCGACCAATTTTCTGAAAATGATAGCCGCCTGCAGAATTGATTCCACAATGAAAGACGATGAGAGATGCTTTCTCACAAAAAGATGCATGGCGTTGTAAAATATTTTCGTCTCATCCAGACTGCTTCTCTTGGTACTCTCACCTTTGTAGTGGATTATTTCAGTTGTGTGCAGATAATAAATTTTAAATGAAGATTTCTGGGCCCGGTAGCAGAGGTCCAGATCCTCGCCATACATAAAGAACCGTTCGTCAAATCCCCCTATCTTTTCATAAACTTCTCTGCTCAGCATAAGGAATGCGCCGCTGACCGCATCAACCTCGTAAGTTTTGTTCTCGTCGAGGTAAGTCAGATTGTATCGCGCAAAGATCCGGCTTTTCGGAAATAGCGCACTCAGACCGGTTACTTTTGTAAAGGAGGTCCAGGGCCCCGGGAATGATCTTCTGCATGCCAACTGAAGCGTGCCGTCAGGATTAAGAACTCGGCACCCTGCTATTCCGGCATCGGGAGTGGATTTGAAAAATGAAATCATCTTATCGAATGTGTCTTCGCGAACTATAGTATCGGGATTAAGAAGAAGAAAATATTTTCCTTTTGCGATTTTCATTGCCTGATTATTAGCGGCACCGAAACCAACATTAATCTTATTGGCAATAAGTTTTACACCTGGATATTTTTCTGATAATACTTCCACGCTGCCGTCGTCGGACGCATTATCTACAACTATTATTTCAATAGAAATATTTTTTGACGCGGCATGAATTGTTGCCAAAAGGTTGAGAAGAAACTCCTTTACGTTGAAGTTGACTATTATAATAGAGAGATCAATCATATTGTTCAGTCAAGTGTTCCGAATATACTTTTCAAACGAAGTTTCCAGACCATTGTGATTGCTTCGCGGACAATTTTTTTAGACATTTTTGAAGTGCCTTTAACCCGGTCTGTAAAAGTTATCGGGAGCTCAATTATTCTAAAACCTTTTTTCCATGCTTTAAAATTCATCTCTATCTGAAAGGAATAGCCGTTAGAGTGAATCGCGTCAAGATTTATAGCTTCGAGAACGTTTCTTCTGAAACATTTGAATCCTCCCGTGCCGTCTTTAACGGGCATACCGGTAATTAATCTTGTATAAAGATTTGCGAAATAACTTAGCAGAAGCCTTCTTATCGGCCAATTTATAACACGGACGCCGTCGATATATCTGCTTCCAATTACGAGGTCATAATTTTGGCTTTCTTCCATAAAGCGGCGCAGTTCTTTGGGATCGTGAGAATAATCAGCATCCATTTCCATAATAACATCATAACCGTTCTGCAGAGCGAATTTAAAACCGGCGACATAGGCCGTTCCCAATCCCATTTTTTTCGGCCGCTTTATCAACTTCGCTCTTGGATCTTCTGCTCCTAATTTTTCTACGTAATCCGCAGTCCCGTCCGGCGAATTATCATCGACTATCAAAATATCCAGTCCGGTGTACATCTTAAGCAGATCCGGAAGAAGACTCTGAATGTTATGAATTTCATTATACGTGGGTATGATAACAATCGATTTCATCTCAAATCCTTTCAATCATAATGCCCTTTTCCAAAGAGCACAACAAATATAGTTCTAAAGAGAATTTTAAAGTCCATTCTAAGACTCATATTTTCTATATAAAAGAGATCGTAACGGAGTTTCATTTTGACATCATCTATGCTCTCGTCATATTTATGCTTCACCTGCGCCCATCCGGTAATTCCCGGTCTGACTTTTAGTCTTCTTTTATAAAGCGGAATTTCCTGAGATAATTTTTCCACAAAGAAGGGGCGTTCCGGACGGGGACCGACAAAACTCATTTCACCTTTAAGAATATTTATAGCCTGAGGAATTTCATCCAACCGGACTTTTCTCATAAACTTTCCGATGCGCGTTATGCGGGGATCATCCTTGGTAGACCAAACCGGCCCGGAATGTTTTTCCGCATCCGCAATCATAGTTCTGAATTTAAAAATCTTAAAAACTTTTCCGTTCATGCCTGAGCGGTCCTGTTTATAAAAAACCGGGCCTTTGCTTTCAAGTTTGATAAGAAGAGACATCATAAGGGTAACCGGCAGCGTAATAATTATCAGAAGAAGAGAAAGAATTATATCCATCAATCTTTTAATTTTTTTCTCCCACTCCGGCATCAATTCCGGCATCACATCAATAAGAGGAAAAGCGTACAACTGAGAAACTTTTGCCTGTCCGCTTATAATATCATAAAGATCAGGCACAATTTTAATTTCAACATTTCTACCTTCGCAGCGGGAGATAACTTCCAAGATAGTCTCCTCTTCATGGCGGCCTAAAGAGATGATGACATTTTTAATGTTATAGTCGTCAATAATTTTTTCGAGATTGTGAATTGTATCTGCAACGGGCACATCTCTGAATTTGTTTTTAAGTTCTGAATCATTCGCTGCCGCGTACGCCACAACATCGAGTCCGAGTTCCCGGAATTTACTGATTGAGCTGTGGATTTCATTGGATTTTGAATTAAAGCCGACGATAAGAGCGTTTCTTCTGCCGATTCCTTTTACTAAAAGTCTTCTTTGCAGGCTTCTGATGAATAGTCTTCCGGCACCGACCACAAAAAGAAAAATTATCCAATAAAGGAAAATGTAAAATCTTACCGATGTGGAGATCCCCGTCGTATAATCATCATAAATAATCAGAAAGAAAAGGAGGAACATTCCAACGAAGGAGGCTTTGAAGAGTGTTGAAAGTTCATCGAAACGTGATAGCGCGAACCAGGTTCTGTACATTCCCACAAAAGTAAAAACGATCAGCCAATAAAGATAAACCGCAAACATCGACATAATCACATCGGGCTGGGCAATTACATAGAACCATCCGGTTTGAACGCGCAGATAAAAGAAGAGGAGCCACGCAATATTTACCGCGACAAAGTCGGTTATAAGAATCAGGAATTTTTCTGTTTTTTTATCCATAACACCAATTTATAATTTTTTTAAAACGCCGTTTGCAATATGACTTCCTATTGCGAGAGATGCGGTTGCAGCAGGAGAAGGAGCGTTGCAAACATGCATAACGCGTTTATCTTCCACAATGTAGAAATCGTCCAGCAAGGTTCCGTCCTTGAAGCACGCCTGAGCGCGAACTCCAGCCCCTCCTGTTGTGAGGTCGTCTTCAACAATTTCCGGAATTAATTTGTTCAGCGCTTTCACAAACGCATGTTTGCTGTATGACCGGTAGAACTCGCCCATTCCCATTTTCCAGTGTTTGCGGGCAATCTTATGGAATCCGCTCCAGGTAAATGACTCGAACGAATCGCGCAGATTGAAACTGTTCTTCTTGTATCCTTCTCTTTTAAAAGAGAATACCGCATTTGGTCCGCATTCAACTTCGCCGTGGATCATTCTTGTAAAATGAACGCCGAGGAATGGGAAAGCAGGATCCGGCACAGGGTAGATAAGCGAGTTGACCAAAAATTTTTTTTCTTCTTTCAATTTATAATACTCACCGCGAAACGGGATCATTCGAAGAGGAAGATCAGGATTTGTAAGCCGCGCGATTCTATCGGAATGGAGGCCCGCGCAGGTAACCACAAATTTTGATTCATAAGTTTTATTTGGAGATATCACTTCGCAATGACCGCTCTTAGCAATAATATTTTTGACTTTTACTCCGAACTCAATTTTTGCGCCGAAATGTTTTATTATCTCCAGGTATTTTTCTGAAACTTTTTTATAGTCGATGATTCCTGTCTGAGGGACTAAAATTCCTTCCACGCCGCTGCAATGCGGTTCAATTTCTCTCAGTTCTTTCGCGGAAAGTTTTTTTATTCCCTTTAAGCCGTTCTGGATGCCGCGGTTAAAAATATTTTCCATTGCGGGTATCTCTTTTTCGGATGTTGCGACAATCACTTTGCCGCAGATCTGATAATCGACTTCATTTTTTTCGCAGAAATCGAGAAGCATTTTATAACCTTCCACGCAGTTCTGCGCCTTGAGGCTTCCGGGCTTATAATAGATACCGGAGTGAATTACACCGCTGTTATTTCCGGTCTGGTGCTTTGCAACACTCTCCTCTTTTTCGAGTATCAGGATATTGAGAGAATTATTTTTCTCCAGAATTTTTAATGCAGATGCAAGCCCCACTATTCCAGCCCCAACTATAATAACATCATATCTCATCTACCGCTCCGTCGATTGCCAGATGACGCTGTGTTTTTTGTTGAGAAATTTTAAAAATCCCTGAATAACCGCAATGTTAGAGACGACAAAAAAATATGGCAGTGAAAAAACCGTCATCCTGATCTTTAGGAGCGAAAAAATAAATCCGAATACAGCCAGAATATAGAAAGTGGACTGGAGAACAAAGAAAAGGTAGATAAGCGGATTCTGTTTTATCAGAGACCAGCTTAAAAAGTAGGCCACAATCAGAAGGAACGGCAGAAACCATCTGGAAACTTTGTGAGAAAAGAAAGCATAGCTGAGAAAAATATTTTTATTCCACAGGAGCGATCTAAAATTAGCAAGAGTCTGAAAATTTGTTGAACTGAAACGCACTTTGCGCAAATATTCCGCTTCAAGATTTTTGCCGGTGTTCTCAACTGCTATGGCGTTATATCTGTAGGTGAATTTCCAACCTTTAGAGACAACAGATAATGAAATAAATAGATCGTCGGTCACCGCTCTTTCGATCGGAATTTTTACAAAGAGTTCTTTTCTGATTGCGAATATTCCGCCGTTAGCCGCCAGGGAGACTCCGCACCGGCCTTCTGCATTTTTTATAATAGTCTCATACTTCCAGTAGCTAATTTCTTCAACGCCGTCTTTTCTTTCCTTATCCTCATCAACAAAAATTAATTTTCCGCACACGCCTCCCACAGAAGGATCGGCAAAATCCGCAACCAGATTTTTAACCGCATCGGGATGAAATTCCGTGTTGGCGTCAGTGAAAATTATTATATCTCCGCTGGCAGATTCAATCAGTTCGTTCAAAATTCCGGCCTTGCCTCGTCTTACGGAGGAAAGATTAAGCTTAAGCCATGAATATTTCTTGGCCAGTTCCGTAAGCAGATTATTTGTATTGTCGCTTGAAGCGTCGGATCCGACAAAGACTTCAATCTTATCATGGTTATAGTTTTGGGAAGCAATATTTTCAATTCTTCCTCCGATTACTTTTTCTTCATTGTATGCCGCAATCAGGATTGAAACCGAAGGTTCAAAATCATTTTTGTCCTGACGAATTTTCTGCATTCTTCCTTTAAGAAAAACGACCGCAGGATAAACCAAAAAGGAGTTTACAACGGCGGCACATACAAGAAGAAGCACTATTTGAAGAAAAATATTCATTAACTATTTAACGCCTGATTTTTTTGCGGCTTCGATTCTTAAAACAGTGTCAAAAACTTTTTCCGCAACCGATTCCCATGAAAATTCAGCGGCTTTTGCAATTCTAAGTTTATTTCTTTCTGCCGAGTTATCTTTTACAGCTTCAGGAAGCAAATTTACAAACTCCTTGTTGTCCTTTGCCACAAAACAAAGATCGCCGAATTTTTTAGCCTCCGGTAGATTTGTTGAAACCACCGGTATTCCCAAAGAAAAATATTCCAATAATTTAAGAGGATTAGTCGGGATTGTGATATCATTCAACTCAAAAGGAATAATACCCACATCGAAGACGGATGCGTATTCCGGCAAAACCGAATAATCTACTCCTCCCAAATAAGTAAAATTCCGGCAATCATTAAAGCGATTTAAATCCCTTAGGCTCTTTCCGATCATGACAAAATTATAACCGGGATAAGCGATGGCACAATCATAAATCAGATCAAGATCTATCCACTCCGAAATTAAGCCGAAAAATCCTATAACCGGTCTTCCGATATTTCGTACCTTCTCGTTGAGCAGCTCAGTTTTTTTGAAATGGTGAGTCTGCACCCCCTGCGGGGCAAAATGAGTCTCCCCTTTCGGAGAAATTCTTGTTTTCAGAAGATGGTCGGATACGGCAAAAACCGCGTCGGCCTTATCGACCAATTTCTTTTCAGTTTCAGGTATGCATTTGAAAGCTCTCTCCATTGCGGAATAATCGTCAACGCAATAAAATACCGAGCACGACTCGCCGAGCTTTCCTATAATTCCGTCGCTCACCGGTGCACTTGTTAAAAGGATCGGATTAACGGCGTTATTACCGGCAAGAACTTTTTTGACGGAACGGGCAATAGACCACATATTGAATGACCGGACAAATTTTAAATCATGATAAGGAATAATGAACGGAAAAATTAAAACGGGAGTTTCTTCCAATATTTCTTTTTTATCTTCCGGTTTTGAAAACATTTTTTTTATTTTCTGAAAGGCTCTTATAAAATCCGCATAACTGAATTTTGGTTTCCGCAAGCCGACAGATCCAATCCAGAAAACACGGTTATTGTTCCGCATCAGAACTGTTGCAATATGCTGAAGAGTTGAAGGATACCTTCCCCAGTCATCGTTGAATATTATTATGTCTCTGTTCCGTATCATCAACCGTGTTAATTATTTGATTTGAGAATTCTGACAATTTTTTCCGAAGCTGTTCCGTCGCCGTACGGATTTTCCATAGTAAAATAATCAAACCGTGCATTAAGATTAGAATCGATCTCGGCAAAAGTTTTTAATATTTTTTTCTCGTCGCTTCCTGTTAAAAATGCGTATCCCGCTTTAACCGCTTCGTTTCGCTCTGTCACAGTCCTCATGACAATAATAGGTTTCCTGAAAACAAAACATTCTTCCTGCACTCCTCCTGAATCGCTCATAATGAAATGGCATTCTTTCATAAGGAAGAGGAAGTTCAGATAATCCTGGGGTTCTATAAGATAGAAATTCTTTTTGCCTGAAAGAATGTTTCTTACCGGGCCGGAGACATTCGGATTCAGGTGAACAGGGTAGATAAAATTATAATCCGGGTAAGATGATGCAAGTTTTTCCAAAGTCTTTAGAAGATTTTCCAGTTCCGAACCGAATTTTTCTCTTCTGTGAAGAGTTACGAGAATATATTTTTTTTCAAACAGGTTTTTTGAGTATTTCGATTCCAAGTTAGATTTAAGCGAACCGGAATAATTTTTGTCGTCCAATTTACTTTTTATCTGAAGAAGCGCGTCTACCACCGTATTGCCGGTAACATAAATAGATGAAGGCGAAAATCCCTCATTCAAGAGATTTTTTTCCGAATCATTTGTCGGCACAAAATTATAATCAGAAATCACTGAAATAAATCTTCTGTTCGCTTCTTCGGGATACGGATGGAGCAGATCATAACTTCTCAATCCAGCTTCTACATGCGCCACTTTTATTTTTTTATAGAATGCGGCCAGCGCAGAGGTGAATGCGGTTGTAGTATCTCCCTGGACCATTATAATTTCGGGTTCATATTTTTCTACCGCAGATTTCAATTTTGAAAGCGAATCGGCGGTTATATCAAAAAGTGTTTGATCCGGTTTCATGAGGTCCAGATCCAGATCCAATGAGAGATTGAATATCTCCAGCACCTGTCTTAGCATTTCGCGGTGCTGACCGGTTGAACAGACTATAGTTTGAAAGTGCGGTTCATTTTTAAGCGCTTTTATAACAGGCGCAAGTTTTATTGCTTCGGGACGAGTGCCAAAAACAACCATAATTTTTTTCATGATATTCCTCCGTTATTTCCAGACGGAAAAAGAAATATTGAGCGTAAGTAATAACCGGACTTTCTAATCAATGCTGAATCTCTTTTAAGCAATCCAATAATAAAATATAACGGAAAGCGGATTATTAAAGCTGCGTACTGAAGGATCACTGCGAGCAAAAATTTGATTCCGTTAAAATGTTTTTGAAAAAACTGAATTTTTGAAAGGTGCTGGAATTTATACTTAAACCAGTGATCTGAATCCGTACTGGCTCCTCCAAGGTGAATTATTTTGGCACCGGGATAATAAATAATTTTACCACCCGATTTTTTCCAGCGGCAGCAAAAATCAGTTTCCTCGTAATAAAAGAAAAAACGCTCATCCAAATTATTCAGTGTGTCAAATATCTTTTTAGGGGCAAAAAGGAACGCTCCTTTAACCGCCTCAACCTCCATTGGTTCCGTTTGATACCGATTGTTGAGATGATATTTTGACAAAAACCTGTTGCGCGGAAATAATTTGTATAGGAAAAAAGTTTCGCCAATTAGATTAATTAAACAGTCATAATCCACAACCGATACCTGGTAAGAAAGATCCCGGTTGAGCAGTTTGCATCCTATTATTGCATTATTGCCAAGTAAGTTTGAGTATCCGACTATTTTACTCAGAGCGTCTTCAATAAAAAGGATATCGTTATTCAGCATTAGGATATACCGGCCGGATGCATTTTTAATTCCAAGATTATTTGCAGAAGCAAATCCCATTCCCTTTTCGTTTGTTATATATTTTACAGAGGGAAAGAGCTTTTTAACTTCTTCCAGGCCTGGCAATGTTGATCCGTTATCTACAACGATCACTTCAAAGCTTATCCCTTTTGTATGTTCAAAAAGAGTAGCAAGACAATCGCTAAGAAGATCAAATGAATTATAATTGATAATGATAATAGAAACGTCGACCATTCAAGCCGGAAGAAATTTATTGTAAAGTTTCTGCAAATATAACGCTTCCCTCTTTAAGATTGGATTTTTATTTTTAATATTAGGATCAAGAAAACGGGAATCGG
>JAKAMT010000116.1 GCA_021812705.1 Bacteroidota bacterium
CTATGGACTTGGAGGGCACTGGTCAGGAAGATCCGTCTGGCCGTTAAAGGGTGCGATGTATATTTCTACTCAAAAGAAAAAATTGAAAGATTACTTACTGAGGCGGGATTCAAGAACTTTTCGATCGAAGAAGTGGGACAGCTTTACTGCATCACTGCGCGTGTGTAACGCAAACTGTTCTATTATTATTTGAAGAGCGAATCATAGATTGATTTGTATTCTTTAACCATTTTGTCGAGCGTGAAATTATTTTTCAAACTGAGATTATAGCCGCTTATTCTTTCCAGGTTTTTTACAATTTCTCTCAGCTTATTCAGATAATCATCAATATCGTTTAATCTAAACAACTGTTCCGGTGAGTTGTTTACAATCTCTCTGTTCCCTCCTACATCAGAGGCCAGAATAGGAAGTCCTGCTATCAATGCTTCAATAAGACTTATCGGCAATCCTTCATGATGAGACGGTAAAGTAAAAAGATCGAATGCTTTCAGGTACTGATACGAATTTTCAACGGCGCCTGTAAAAAAGAGATCCTTCTCAATTCCCATCTCTTTTACCTCCCTGCTAAATCTTTCAGCGTAAGGTCCGTCTCCAATTATAACGATCTTAGCATCTTGAATTTCATTTTTTATTTTTGAATAATGTTGAATCAGGAAATCATAATTTTTTTGATAGGCCAGCCTGCCTATGGATCCGATCAGAAATTTGCCGCTGAGATCATAATTGAATTTTTTCGACAAATATTGACGCGACTCTTCCCTTTTTAAGAAATGCATCCTGGCTTCATCGAGTCCGTTATAAATAACATCGGCAGATTTGACAATTCCATTTTCCATAGATTCGCGGTAATTAATCCGGCTTACAAAAACATTCCGGTCGGGTGTTTTAAGAAATATTTTAAAATACAGTTTCGATATTAATTTATTCAGCGGATGGGTTTCATAATTTTTATCAACAACGGATAAGCCGTGAAAAGTGAAAACAATTTTGGGTTGTCTTTGCAGGAATTTTCGCGACAGAGTTCCGAGCAGTGCGTTTGAACTGTTAAGGTGGAGCAGGTCATAATTATTTTTCTTCAAAAGTTTATGGAGATCATAAATGAAATAAAAGGAAGCAAAAATGCTGGCATTTCTTTTCAAAGAATCGAGATAGTGAAAAGGGATAGTCTCCTTCGTAAGCTCGTTGGAAAGATAATTCCCCTCTCCCGCTGCAACTTCTACATTATAACCGATCTCTTTAAGCGCGCGGGCAAGGTTGAGCACAAATACCTGCACTCCGCCGATTTCCGATTTTGTGACAACAATTAATATTTTCATCGATTTTAAAAATATAATTTAATTTTTGGCTTGGCCGTCTTCTCTATTTGCAAATTTATTCGCCTCTTAATTGGGAATATATTTCGGACAATTTCTTGAAATAATTTTCGACAGAATATTCGTCAATCTTTGATAGTGACTTTTTTAATCTGTCAAATTCAGAAGAATAATTTTCTTCCAGATCAATTATTTTCCGAATCCAGTTTGCAGAATTGTTTGGAGCATAAACCGCTCCGCATTCGAGCAAATCTGCTGCAGTTTCTCTCATGCCGCCCATATCGGGCACCAGCGGAATCAATCCGGCGCTCACTGCCTCCAATATAACCATAGGGGCATTTTCATACCAGATAGAAGCCATCGTAAAATATTTTGCAGTTTTAATTTCATTCATCAAATCTGAATGAGCAAGAAACGGTTTGAACAAAACATCATTTGCCCATTCACTTTTAGCGGCAATATCATTCAGCCGGCTTTCACTTTCCCCTTCGCCGATGATAAGAAACTTATAATTATTTTTTGTTTTGTTTTTCCATGCTATGAAAGTATCCAGCAGGAACTCGGTATTCTTCTCTTTCGACAATCTGCCGAAATAGCAGATTATATTCTCCCTGCATTCGCTAAATTCAATTGCACTTTTTTGTATCGGGTTACGGAGGAGAATTATTTTATCTTCACTTATTCCGTCCATCATCATTTTTTCTTTGATAAAATTACTTGGAGCGATGTATAGATCAACAATTTCCTTATTCGAATAGATATTTTCCGCAAGAATGCTTCGTATTCCCTTTAAAGCGGAGTGAAACCAGCCGCGCCTGTCGCAATTTCGAAATATTATATCTGCCTTGATTTTTTTGCCGATGCATTTTTCACAGATGCTGTTTCTGCTGTAATTAAAAAGGGTAGAATTAGGACAGACTAAATTATAGTCGTGGACCGTCTGAATAATCTTAATCGTGCTGTTTTTTTTGATCAATTTCAATGCGGCATATACGGAAACAGAAAGCGAAGAGAATAGATCATGAAAGTGTATAACATCGATTTTTCTAGAACGTACAAATTTGAGGAGTTCTTCATAATTTTTTCGTGAATAGATATAATGAATAGCTCCCTTAATCCGGCTCTCGTGTTCCCATGAATCAAATTGAACGTCGGGCATTCCACCGGATGAGAGATTTGTCTTATAGTAGCCGGAATAGTTGTTTTCGCAGAATGGATTTTTCCTGGTAATATTAAAAACTGTTTCGGAACCGCCCCGGAAATCACGGCTATTTAGATGGAGAATGTTCAATTCTTTTTCCCGCATGCTTCAATTGTTAAATTGTAAGCATTCATAAGTTTTGTAATATAAACTTCCTCCGAAAAAGTCTTTTTCGCAAACTCATAAGCATTTGAAGACAATTTCTTGTATTCCTCCTGCGATATATTTTCGGCAACATTCACAGCCCTTATTAGATCTGTGCTGCTCCTGGCAATAAACCGGAAGCCGGTTTCTTTTTCCGAAATCAATTCATCCAGGGCGCCTAAGCTTGTTCCGATGACAGGTTTTCCAGCTGAAAACGCTTCCGCAGCCGATAAGGATAGAGTTTCATAACATTCAGACGGGACAATTATAAATGAAGCTTGCTGAATAATTTTCTCCAATTCCGGGCCTTTTATAAATCCGAGAAGCTCCACATTATCCAATTTCCGCGAAGCAATTTCATCTCTCAAAGGTCCGGATCCCGCAATTTTTAATCTCCTCTCAGGCATTTTTTGGAAGGCGTCAATCAAAGTTCTGATCCCTTTTTCATGAGCCAATCTGCCCAGATATAAAAAATAATCCCCTTTCACATTTGAATGACCGAATTCCCGAACTGAGTTATGAACAATAAATTTATTCACGGATCTGATATTATCTATATCATGAAATTTTCCTTTCACAAAATCGCTTACGAAAACATATGCGTCGATATATTTTTCATAAGGGAAAAAGAGATCTCTGAAATAACTTTCAAATGCAATTGTTCCGCTTCTCAAAGTTCCGGCGGGAGAACAATTATTAACGATTGCATTATAGTAGCGCCCCGAGGAACATTTTTCGCACACGTTGCCTCTACCGTCTATAAAATGCGCAGCCGGGCATTTTAATCTGAAATCATGGACAGTCATCACAACCGGAATCTTATATTTTTTAATTACCGGCAGAATTGAAAAAGTAATGCCTCCTACAATACAGTGTAAATGAATAATATCCGGCTTATCATTTATGATAATTTTTTCGATCTCATTCTTTGCTTCAGAAGAATAAAATTTTTTGATCGCCGAATAAGAGGATTCGATTAAATAATCTGTTCCATGGTGTTCCTGCATCGGATTAAGAGATCTACTAAGAGTAACAACATCGATCCCTTTTTCACGCAGTAGGCGCACTGTATTGGCGAATACTATATCCGAACCGCCTGCTATTTCATAATTGTTATTTATCTGTAATACTTTCATCGCTTCCGACTGCCTTTTCACAATTTAGGCATTAAATTTTCAAGTTCAGCGAGCAATTCTTCCACACGGTCCGATTTTCGTATCTTCAATAATTTTCTGCAGACATTCACTGCTGTTTTAATGTTTCCCGATTTTTTATAAAGGAGCGCCGTGAAATAGTAAACAAACTCATGAGTGAATCTGTGTATATGAGGATTCAGTTTTATTCTTATAATATTAATTCCTCTTAAAATCGGTATTGGTATTTTAGTTAAAAAAACAAATCTGTTTTTTAAATGATTCAAATCTTCGGCGTTCAACGAATCTACATATTTTTTGATATAATCTTTAGTTATAAGCAGTTTTTCTTCCCGTACAGCCAGCATGTTGTTATGAGAAATATTTGATCTGTTTTTGTCAAGATAGAAGACGCCCAAAGGAATTCTGAGATGTTTAATTTTATATCTCTGTGAAATATTTATTTCGAACTCATGATCCCCGCAAATTTTAAGATCCTCCTTAAACCAGATATTATCTTTATAATGGAGAGACGAACGCCACATTGGCTGAGAGAAGACCAGACATCTGTCCAATTGGACTAAATAATCGAACTCCGGGATTATCTCTACTTTGGAATTACTCACTTCGTCAAATTTTTGGTTTGGAACATCCGAAACACACATATCAGCATGCACCAGCGCTACGTCCGGATTTTTATCCAATTCATCGGCAAGAATTTCAAAGGCATTTTCCTTAAGCCGGTCATCAGTATTAGCGTTCGTAATATATTTTCCGGAAGCAATTTTAATACCTCTGTTCCAGGCCTTATATATTGTTTCTCTTTCCTCTGTTCTAATATATTTAATGTTCGGATAAGAATTCAGATATTCATTTATTATTTTTTCTTCGTTTTGAACTGATCCGCTGTTCACAATAATTATTTCTGTTTTCGAAATAATTGTTTGATTTAGGAGATCTTCTATTTTCCCCCGGATAAATTTTTCCGAATTGTAAGTTGAGACGATCGCTGATATTAAAATATCTCTGTTCATTTTAATTTTATCTCTTAATATAAGAGCCAAAAGTAAAAAGGATCAGTTTTTAAAATAACCGATCAAGTCGCTTTTGACTATAGAATAATATTCTTGAAGATCATTGTAAAAAAGCAATAAGGAGATAATACTCTGTAAAGTAAATATCATATAAACCGGAAATACATTTTGCTGTATTATAAACATGGAGCCTATCAGTAAGATCAAAAGCAATCCGAGCTTATAAATTTTACTCCTTAATAAAAATTCCTTCATTGTAACTGAATATCTACTTTTCAGATATAACACCATTAACACATTCCCTATCAACACAGAGATAAAATATCCAAGCAAACCGAGAAGATTATGGAACAAGGTGAATCCCGCAAATAAACCGATCAGCACAAATATGAGGTTAGTCAGTTGTATAATTACCAGTATTCTCACCTTCCCCTGGCCGAGAAGAAAATTATAGATTGAATAGCCGAAATTGTTTATTGATTCCGGCAGAGCCAGAATCATAAATATAACCACAGCATCAGCTATCCCGAATGCGGTTTTTATAATGAACACGATCGCAATTGCTGAGATTCCGAATGCAGCACCGGAATAAGTTATCCCTATTTTTATGAATTTAATTAAGTCATCCGATATAAATTTTTTAATTTCGGGCAAAGATCTTAAAACGCTTGCCTTGGGAAGAACAATTTTGAAGGCATTGAAAAACAGCCCTGAAACGGCGAGTGCAAAACGTCTTGCAATTTCATATGCAGGAACAATCTTGATGTCGAGATAAGTGCCGATCATATATTTCACAATCGGATCAATGACTGAATTGAAGACAGTCATAGCCTGGACTGAAAGGCTGAATCCAATTATTCTTTTTACTTCCTTAAAATCAAAAAGAGCTATGGAGATAGAATAAGAGACAATTTTGAATCTGAAATGGAAATAGTAGACGGAAATAATTATTAAATAGGTGACGGCATAGAGAATCGAAAGGAAAGTCAAACTTTGACTGGTAATAGAGATAATAATCGTGCCTGCCAGTATCAAGGTATTTTGCAAAATTGTCATCTTGCTGGATAAAATAAAATTGTTCAGACCTTCCATCACCGCTTTGAAAAAGAGCGAGAGGTACTGGAGATAAAAGGAAAGCCCGAGTATGGCGAATATGCGAAGATAGAAAGCATGAGATTCCTCAGATATAATTGCCGTATTTCTGAAATATGCAAAATATCCGACTGTGCTTCCTAAAACTAGAATTAAGAGCCCATTTGCTACAAAAACATAAAAACTGGTAGAGAGAAGTCTGTTCACTTTACCGAATTCATTTTTAAATTCGGCCACATATTTGACTATAGTTGTATTGAAGCCGAAATCTATGATTGCGCCGAATCCCCAGATTGAGGCTAGAAGTATCCAGATGCCAAATGTATTTTCACCGAAGTGACTTAGATTCAGTTTTATAGTCAGAAGTGAAAATATAAGTGTAATCACAAACTGAACTGAGAGCCATGATGAATTCTGCTTGTCAGTCGGCATTAATTCACTTTCGATTTTGCGTTAAGTATTCTTTGAAAATTTATCAGAAATCCGAGAAGGACACCAATCCAGACAATATATTGTCCGTACAGCCAGGATTCAGTCATGAACATAGAAAAAATGATATATACAAACGACCAGGCGATCATAAGTGTAAGTGTTATTTCTTCTTTCGATTTTTCCACGCTTAATAATTTTCTCATCTCCCGAATAAGAGAAAAGATGAAGAAGAGAAATCCCATCATTCCTAAAATCCCCGTCTCTGTCAGAACCTGCAGATAAGTGACGTGAGGAGTTCTACCTTCGACATATAATTTAAAGAAGCCTTTTGGAATTTTATAATATAAATCGGATGTGTGTTTGAATGAGTAACTGCCTATTCCGATGTACGGATGCTGCAAGAATGCGAGTCCTGCAGTGTACCAAATGAGGACCCTGGATGCGAGCGAGTTTGCGCCGATGCTAACTGGATCGTCATTCACGACTGATTCGTTAGCCAGATCCACTCTTGATTCCAATTTGGTATTAACACTTCCGGCAAAAATAAAAACCGATGCGATCAGCAGAACTGAGAAGACTAATATTCTTGTTATGGTTCTCCGTTTAATATAGAAGGATTCACCTTTAAATATCAGATAAATCATTAATGTAACTATTGCAAATGCAAATGAAATCCAGGCGTTTCGTGTTTGTGTAAGAATAAGTCCTAAGGTTGATATGGCGAAAATAATTGATGCAATTATTCTTTTTACGCCCCGCAAATAGAGAACCAGAATGAAGGTCAATAGTCCTGCCAGCGCTGCAAAATCTATATAATAAACTCCCAGCAACCCAAACGCTCTTCTGTCCACGGTTATACCAAGATAGACCACATACAAACTGTGCAGAAACACTGCTGCAATAAAAAAATAGAAGATCTTTCTAATTTTATCAGCCGAATCAAAAGCATTCAGAGAAACAAAAAATATCAAAAAAAGCGCGAGCTGATTAGACATATCTCTGATGCTGAGAATAAGTCTCGGGGTATTCACCAATGAAGGCAGAGTTGTGATAAAATAAAAGAAGAGAGGAAACCAGAGCGGATTTTTTGCTTTTTGCAGCATTCCGTTCTTCAAAGAGAATAGAGCACTTATAAAAAGAAATAGGGTGTAAATTGCAGACGGATGTATTCTGAGAGCATAAATGTATGGGAGAAAAATCAAAGTCAGGAAAAAGAATTGAGCTGTTTCAAAACTTATCATCGAAACAAGGCAGATCGTAAAACCGATCAGCAGAAAAAATATTTCAACCGGAAGACCTTTATAAAGGAATAAGACGCTCACAAACCCTGCAATCGTTGCCGTAATAAAGAGGGCAAGGTTCTGCCGGATCGTATATTGGGTATCCAAATGTTCTGAGAAAGTTTTCAATCAATTATTTTTATGATTTTTTAGTTCTGAATAAAAACAAATTGTTCCAGATAAACTTCACATTTGGATCTTCAGAATGCTTCACCGCCTCTTTCAAAATAATAACAAAGAATACGATCAGCATAATTGCCCCGCTGATGATAAGAGTCAAAGTGAGGCGTTTAGGATATGCCTTTATCTGAGGCGGTTTGGCGTGATCTATAATCTGAAGAAACGGAATATTCTTTTGTTCTTCGAATTTGGCTTGTTCATAAAGAGGAAGAATAAATTCCAGCATAGCCTGATTAATTTTTACATCACGGAATAATCTGAGGTAATTCATTCCTTCTGTAGGAAGATTTTTTATGGCTAGAAGCAGGTTTGAATTATCCGATCCGTTTTTAATTTTGTTCAGCCGTTTTTCATACTCGGAGACGGAGACAGACGAATTTTTTGCCTGCGGAGAATCTTCTCCGTATAATTTCTGTATAATCGAAAGTTCAATTTGTTTGGCGGCAAGATCCGCTTCCAATTTTGTGTATGCTTCTATTGAAGCTTTCGTCTGATCTTCGGCCATCAGAATACCGGTCTTCTGCTGATATTTTGTAAGTGAATCTTCCGAGACCTTCAAATTATTTTTTATTTCACCATAGCGGGTGGACAGAAATTCTCTATTCTCTCTCGATTTTCTCACATCAAGTTCGATTATAGTTTTATTCAGTTCATCCACTAAGAAGTTCGACATATCGGCCGCTTTCTGAGGAGAGCTTGCTCTTACAGTAACTTCGTAAGCCCCTTCCTTTGTTTCGTCAGCGAACACATTTCCTCTCGCCTCCTTCAGCGTTTCGTCCATTGTATCATACCCGTACTCTTTATACAAACCGAATTTTTCTATCAATTTTTCCATCGTGGAGCGGCTATAGATAATGGTTTTATATATGTCTGTGCTCGATGATTTTTTTAATCCCGGAATGCTGACGGGCAGATTCGAAAAACTTTTAATGAGCGAGGAAAGGCCTCCCATCTGGTCCTGTTCGGATGGCACAATCAGGGAGGTCGCGTCGTAC
>JAKAMT010000009.1 GCA_021812705.1 Bacteroidota bacterium
GTAGGCGTTACGGAATAGAAGGAATTGTAAATTTTATCGCTGACGTTGTTAATTGCTCCGCCCGCGTTAACTTTTTTCCAGGTGTCGTTCCAACTGAACGAACCCGAATTTTGGTAAATCTCTACGCTTGTTGTTCCCATTCCGAGAACCGCGCCGAGTGATACGGCCACATTTTTCACAAACGGAAGAGTATATTCAATAGTCAATCCGCCGAAGCTGCAATTATATTTAACTTCTTTGTTCAGACCGGCAACAACGCCGCTTGTTTTCTGAGAACCGGTAACGCCCATACCTCCTATCCGCAGATTATCTATCATCATTATATATGCATATCCCCCGCCGCCGATTAATACCATTCCTGAAGTAGAAAGCTGGCCGATATTCATTGATTTAATTTGTGTATTAACGGGATCCATATTAGGAAACGCGAAGGTGGGCGTTAATCCTGCGGCAGCGCCGAAGCGGGAGACCCAGCCCACATCCTCCCCTTCCTGAGCCATAATATTTTGAGAAGCTAAAGAGAGGATCAGAACGATTAGGATTTTTTTCATTTTAATTTTATCTGTTTTGTTAAATAAAATTAGCAATTCCGGGGACAAAATGGAAATCATAATTATGAAAGGGTATATTTGATTTATGATGGCGAGTAAGTTTTCTTCGACTATTCAACCAGATTGAATATCAGGTAAAAAAAAGGAAGCCGCTCTTACTATTATAAGGTCGGCTTCCACTTAGAGCGATATAACTATTTCAGCAATTGCATCTTCCTGGTTAATTGATAATTGCCCGCTATGAGTTTGTAAACATAAGTTCCGCTTGAGAGTTTTAACGCATTGAACTCAACCTCGTAATTACCGGCTGGTTTATTCTCATTTACAAGTGAGGCAACCTCGCTTCCGAGCATATCATAAACTTTTAAAGTCACAAAATTTGGTTCGGGTAATGAAAAGGAAATTCTTGTTGAAGGATTAAATGGATTCGGATAATTCTGTTCAAGTGAAAAGTTGGCCGGTATTAAGTTCTTTTCAGATGCCTCTTCCGATGCGATTTCTTTTTTCAATACTTCATTATTAGCGAGCGCAGATAGGGGTGGCGGAGTTGCTATTATATCAACAAACCATTCATTCGACATTTTAGTAACGCCACTCCCGTCAGTTACAGTACATCTCAATTTATAATCGCGTAAATCATAAGGATCATGCGGCTTACTAAAAGTAGATGAGTTAGTACCAATTTGTACCCATGAATTGCTGGGTAACGCCATTATAATAATATCACCATCTTTATTTTTATCCTTGATTTTTTTTTTCTTTCTCTTTTTTTACACTTTCATAGGTTTGTAAGTAGCCAACTCCCTCTAAATACATTATTTCCCACTGATATGTGAATGGTTCTAGACCATTGCCTAATTGAACATACCAGTTACCCGTACCGCCCTGGTATAACTCGGATGTTCCTGAGACATAAGCGTAAGTCAAGGGTACCGGCAAAAGGTCAGCTTCTTTTGCGAACCAATAAAGTAAACCAGCAATTGCTCTAATCCCATATACAAAAGCGTGCTCAGATGTGCCGGAAAGCCAGTGAACTGTTTTATTAGGCGGTCCATTAAATTCACTGTTCAAATGCTGAATCATTTCTGAAAGTCCAGGATATAGGATAAATGAATCATTGCTACCATTAATGTTGTTTCCATCAACATCATCACTACTAAAGAAATTTGTTATTTGAGCTGTTGGATAAAATAAAGACTTCAACGGATATAATGAGTTTACTTCAATTAATGCTCCTTGGCTAATCGCATTTTGATATGTCCACTGATTATATATTGATGGATTGTTCATCCAATCTTCATAACCGTCCGAAATTGGGTGAGGATCATTATGTGTATGAGCTGGTGAAGTCATATCTCCAAGGAGATGACATATTCTTCCAAGTATTTCCCATACTATTTTATTCCGAAATTCTAAAGAAGCGGTGTGCCAACGATTGCGGGGAACAAACTGTCCGATACTGTTATAATACCCTTTATAATAGATAATGCCATCTTTGTAGAACTGGATTATATTTGGTGGGGCATCGTATGCTTCTATAATTTGATTTGCTGGGTAAGGGACTCTTAATTCATAACCACCGTAAATATATTTTATTGCTTTTTGATATGCATTTGAATAACTGTTGATTTCAAAATCAAATCTTCCATAATCTCCTAAATCTGGATCCCAGAAATGAGTGTTGGTTACTAACCATCCAAAAATACCATATCCTTCATTTGTTGCGTCGCTATGATCTTCCTGATAAGCACCAATCACAATTTTACCCCCAGGATTAAATTGTCCATTTCCTTCCTCATTATAACCGACATGATCTTTCATTTCTCGAATGTCTTGACCAACATATTGCTTTAACAATTTATAGGCCTCGCGTACCATATGTTGATGAACTCCCTCGCCATGTCCATAAACTATTTGAGATGAGATAAATAATAATATAAGTCCAATTATTTTTTTCATTTCAATTCCCCTTAATTGATTTTAATAATTGTAGTGCCTGGATTTAATAAACCATAAGCTGAACCAATAACCACGCCTGCTAAAACTGAATATATTAGAAGATACAAACGACCAATCCCGCCCGAGCTGCCGCTAGATATTAATTGACCAGCAAGTAGACCTGTTCCACTACCAATCCATAATCCTGACAGAAAACCGTCAAATGCGCCTTTGCTACTATCAGTAAAACTAAGTGTAATTATTTCATTTGTGCTAATAATCGTAGTCATATTAGATTTAATGTCAATGAACTTTGTTGAATCTGCCGACATGATTAATTTTTTAATACTATACTTCTGTCCTCCTGTCACTTCAAGAATTAAATCATCCTTATTCTCGCATAACTTATTTATTCTATCGTAAAATTCAGATTCCTGTTCATTACTATATTTAGAAAGATTATGTGAACAGCCAGTAATTAATAATGATGATATTAAAATTGATCCAATTATTCTTTTCATTTTTACCTCAAATTTTATTTTAGTATTTGCATTAAACTTCACTATGTAAACCCAACAAAATGTTTAGATAGTAATAGTTCACGCTTTATAAGATGGAAGAGAAAATCAGGAATACAGAAGAAAGTATCAATACCTCGACAAGCTTGCGATGTAAAAAGTATTTCGAAAAGCTCAGTAAAAGAAAACCAGATATTCAAAAAATGGAAGGGAAGAAAGGTCATGTATCCCCCTAAATTCTACATATCAATTTCAATTACAACTTATCGATTATAGAGTTCCGTGTCAAGATAAATTATATGGTACAACTGTTTCGGTGAAATAAAATTAAATCAGCCCCAAAATTATATCGATATTATATATTGAATTGAGATAAGCGGCGAGAAAAATAGACCGCACTGGTTTTCAGTTCTATGTTTACCACAACAAGGCGAAAACCAATACGGTCTGTGAAGAAAAGAAAAAACTGCGCTCCTATTTGAAAGTCCTGAGTATTTTAATTGCCTTATGTGAAAAGAGAATCACAAAAAGGAACATTGCGCATAATAAGAGCAAACCATTCATAATACCTCCTTACGAATATTTCGCCCTGCTTTTTTTAATCCATAATTTTTCTTAGGAACGAAGAACTGTCCTCTTCATCCCTTGTTTTGTTTGAGTAATAGTCGTTCTCTGAATAATCGTTGTGCTCGGTTTTAAATCCTGCTTCTATTGTTCCCTGCTCGAACAGATCGAATGTTGTGGTCTTCATTCTTTTAATAGTCGGAACCGTTAGATCTGCATTGTTATCTAGATTGAACTCGCCTTTTTTAATTGAGAAGCCGGAGTAGTTTGCAACTTTTTTCTCCTGCTGTTTTCTTTCAGCTTTTTCCGTTTTCAGATTGCTGATCGGGTTGGCGCTTGCTTTAGTTTCAAATCCGGTCGCAATAACTGTATAAGAAACATATTCATTCATTTGATCTTTGATTACCGTGCCGAAGATTACATTCGCTTCTTCACCTGCCGCTTCGAAGATCACATTGTTGCCGGCTTCAACTTCCTGCATAGTCATATTGGTTGGACCGGTAACATTGAGAAGAATATTTTTTGCACCTTTGATAGAAACACCTTCGAGCAGAGGCGATGAGATTGCTTTCTGCGCCGCTTCAACAGAGCGGTTTTCTCCGCTTGCAATTCCGCATCCCATCAATGCCTGTCCGCTGTCTCTCATTACAGTGCGCACATCGGCAAAGTCGACATTAATAATACCTTTAACTGTAATAATATCGGCGATACCTCTCGTTGCCTCGTACAAAATTTCATTCGGCTTGTTGAATGCGGCTTTAGCTGCCGTGGCAGTATCTATAATGCTCAGGATTCTTCCGTTAGGAATCACAATCAAACTGTCGACGTATTGTTTCAGGTCGGCAATTCCTTCATCGGCATTTTTCATTCTTTGTTTGCCTTCCCATCCGAACGGTTTTGTAACGATACCTATAACAAGCGCGCCGAGACTTTTAGCGATTGATGCAACTATTGGAGCCGCGCCTGTTCCGGTTCCGCCGCCCATTCCGGATGTAACGAACACCATATCGGCACCTTCGAGGTGGCGTGTGATTTTTTCTCTGTCTTCTTCTGCAGATTTTCTTCCAACGTTAGGATCTGCTCCGGCACCGAGCCCGCGCGTAACATTTGTCCCGATCTGAATTTTTTGAGTGGCTGAGCTTTCTTCAAGAACCTGAGCGTCTGTGTTGACCGCAATAAATTCAACGCCGGTTAATCCGCGTTCTATCATGCTGTCGATTGCATTACATCCTCCCCCGCCGACACCTACTACTTTAATCTGTGCGGACATAGGGCGCTGGGTTTCCAGAGTGATAAAGCGCGGACGTTTTTCTGAACTAGTTGACATGATTCCTCCTTGTTGTGGTATTTGATTTATAGTTTATCAAAGAATTCTTGTATCTTTTTAAAAGTTTTGCCGAGATTTAATTTTCTCTCGCTTCCGGTTGTTTTTACTGTTGTAAAATTTTCCGATTTGCTTCCTGGAATTCCCCGCAATAATCCTGCTACGGTCGCAAATTCCGGACTTTCAACTTCGCTCGAGAGGCCTGATCCGAGATCGAGCGGAACGCCGATTCTAGCCGGCATTCCAAATACTTCTTCCGCTAATTCAGTGCATCCTCTTAGAAGGGATCCGCCGCCAGTAAGAACTACGCCGGCTTTGATCTTATTTTTAAATCCCGAATGGCGCAGTTCGTTATCGATGATCGAGAAGAGTTCGCGCATTCTTACGCTTATGATTTGGGTGAGAAGTGAAAGCGGAATCTTCACATTTCCTCTTCCTCCAACTCCCTTGATGTAAATTTCTTCTTCCCGGATTATTGCGTGCTCAGTCGCGTAACCGTGTTCTCTCTTTAATGTTTCGGCGTCGGCTGTTACAATTCCCAGCGTTTCCCTGATATCATTAGTAACCTGATTGCCTGCTACGCCGACCACTTTTGTATGTTTTATTGATCTTCTGTGATAGATTGCTATATCCGTTGTGCCGCCTCCTATATCGATAAGAAGAACGCCCAGATCTTTTTCATTTTCTTCCAGAACGGCAAAACTCGATGCGATGGGCTGCAGCACATAATCTTTTACGAAGAATCCTGCGCGCTCCACGGATTTTTTAATATTCTGTATTGCCGGGATGGAAGCGAGCACCACATGATTAACCGCTTCAAGACGTGAGCCGCACATTCCAATCGGATCTTCTATTCCGCCCTGATGATCAACAGAATATTCTTCCGGAATTATGTGAAGTATCTGCCGGTCGGATGGAATTCTGATTGTCTGCACATCCGCGCGGAGTCTGTCCAGGTCCATCTGGTTAATCTCTTTTTCAGGATTGCTGATTGTAACATAATTTCTGTGGCGGAGGCTTGTTATATGCTCGCCTGCCACGCCTACATTCACTTCTTTGATTTGTAGGCCCGCTCTGTTGCTGGCGATGTTCATCGCTTCTGTAATCGCATCGGCGGTTTTAGAAATGTTTGCAACCAGACCGCGCGTTAAACCTTCCGAGGGGGCTACACCGAATCCTAAAATGTTCAGACTATTTTCCGCTTGCTCCGCTATTACGGCGCACACTTTTGTGGTGCCTAGATCGAGTCCCGCTATTATATTTTTCTTCATGACCGTTTTTGTCCCGCATCTAAATTTTTAACTTGTCCACTAGTCGAATCGGCAATTCCCAGAAATACATGCCCGCCATAACGCAAGTCGACGTAATTCAAATATTTATTTATCTCTTTCCCTTTGATAGATTCCCACAGATTATTGAAGTAGATAATTTTTTTAATCTCATTTCCGCGGCCTATCATTACCGGATAGTCCGTTGATGAAAGATAGACCAGAATATCACCGCCGTTCTGAAGATCTATTGAGGAAAAGTTTTTTTCCAATTCAGGATTTACGAAACGAACTGCTGAAATAATTTTCGAGGCGGTTAGAATGTCCTGATTTTTTCTCTGTGAAGAGAAAACTTTGGGCTGGGAGCCGAAGAATACATTTGACAGAACCGGGTAGTCGACAACTTTAGTGCCGTCGATCAAGGGCAAAAGCTGAAGCTGTTCTGTGAGAACGTATTGAACGCTGTCAATAATTACGATTGAATCAAATACTTTTTCTGTAATTTTTACCAGAACTTTTCCGGCGCCGTCAAATCTTACATCTGCACGGTTCACATAAGGATGTTTCTCGATTCTGTCTTTAATCATCTGAATCGGAAGATTTTCATAGACGTTTTTATCTTCAAGATTGGCATAGTTCAAATACTGCTGAGCTGTAAGATGCAGTTCTCCTTCAACGGTTATAGATTTAATCTTCTCCGCGTTTCCGGCTTTAATTCCGATTGAGAGATAGCCGATGCCGCCGACGGCGATTATCAGAAAGATTACGCTTAATATTTTGCCCAGATTCTTCACTCTATTTTTTTCTGGCTTTTAAAAGTTCAACAAATTTTTCGCCGAATTTCCAGATATCACCGGCGCCCAGTGTTATAACTATATCGCCCGGTTTGTAGATCTGATTCAGCAGTTCCGGTATTTTTGTTTTATCAGGTTCGTAGAAAACATTTTTATGGCCGAACTGTTTTGCCGTTTTTGTAATCAGTTCTCCGGTAATTCCTTCCATCGGTTTTTCTCTTGCGGGATACACATCCGTGCAGATAAAAACATCGCTGTTCAAAAATGTTCTTCCGAATTCAGCATAAAAATCTTTTGTCCTTGAATACAAATGGGGCTGAAAAACCGCGACCAATCTTCTGTTCCATCCGCGGCGTATTCCGTCGAGTGTGACATTTATTTCAGTGGGATGATGACCGTAATCGTCAATCACCATTATATCTTCATCATATTTTGTTTCGAAGCGGCGGTAAACTCCCGCAAATTTTTCGAGCGCATTTTTTATAACCGCGAAATCCACTCCCATCTCTTTAGCAATTGTTACTGCTACCAGAGCGTTTTTCACGTTGTGTATTCCGGGAATATTGATCTTTATTCTTCCAAGTTCCTTTCCGAGATATATCACGGAAAATTCCGAATGCCGCTCCGAATGCGTGATATTGGAGGCGCGTATATCTGCCTGAGGTGTAATTCCGTAAGTGAAAATTTTCTTATTGATCTGTGGAATAATATCCTGAAGCGCCGGTTCGTCCAGGCATAAAACCACAAATCCGAAGAAAGGAACTTTATTTGCGAATTCAATGAAAGCAGATTTTATATCGTCCAAATCTTTGTAAGTATCAAGATGTTCCCGTTCCAAAGTTGTAATGGCTGCTATGGTTGGAGTCAGTTTCAAAAATGTTCTGTCGAATTCATCGGCTTCAACAACAATATATTCGCCTTTTCCGAGGCGGGCGTTTGTGCCCCCCAGAGAGCTCAATTTTCCTCCTACAATAATTGTAGGATCAATCCCCGCTTCGGTCAAAACTAATCCTACCATCGAAGTGGTTGTGGTTTTTCCGTGAGTGCCTGCGATGCCGATTCCGTATTTCATTCTCATGCATTCGGCAAGCATTTCCGATCTTTTGATTACCGGAATTTTTCTTGCAACCGCTTCTTTCACTTCGGGATTATCCAGGACCACTGCAGATGAATAAACAACCACATCCGCTTCTTTCAGATTATCCGGCGAATGGCCCTCATAAACTTTAATGCCGAGGCTTTCGAGACGGTCTGTCACTTCAGATTTATTCAGATCCGATCCCGAAATTATAAATCCCTGATTCAGAAGAATTTCAGCTATGCCGCTCATTCCAATTCCGCCGATTCCAACGAAGTGTATATTCTTTACTGTTTTCATCATCATGGCATTAATCCTCAAATAATTTCCGCTAGGCGGATAGCTCTTGCCGCAATCTCTTTAGCCGCATCCGGTTTAGCGAATGCAGTGATATTTTTTTTCATGTTTTCGCGGCGGACTTCATTCTTAAAAATTTCATTAATAACCGGAAGAAATTCGTCTTTCAGATTTTTGTCTTCTATCAATTCAGCGGCGCCCGCAATTTTTAACGCCTTCGCGTTCATAAACTGATGATTAGCGGCTACATTTGCAGACGGCACAAAAACGGTCGGAAGGCCTAGCTGCGCTACTTCGGCGATAGTTGTAGCGCCGGAGCGGGCAAGAACGACTTCGCACGCTGAATACGCAGAGGACATATCATCAATAAAGGGGAATATTTTCACGTCCGCGCTTTCCAAATTTTTATACGAATCGAAATAAAATTTTCCGGTCTGCCATAAAATTTGAACGCCGCTTTTTGAAAGCTCATTGATGTTTTGCGCAACAATTTCATTTATCGATTTTGCGCCGCCGCTTCCGCCAAGCACAAGCAAGACTTTTTTCGAAACATCGAGACTGAATTTTTTCTTCGCATCATTTTTATCTTTCAGCCGAAGATCGATTCGCACTGGATTTCCGCTCAGGATCAACTTTGACTGATCGCGGAAATATTTTTTTGATTCTTCAAATGTTATATGGATTTCGTCCGCTTTTTTATCAAGCATTCTGTTTGTAACGCCCGGATAGCTGTTCTGCTCCAGAAGGATAATTTTAGATCCGAGCAGAGACGAAGCCCAGATTACCGGACCGGATACATACGCGCCGCTTCCGACAGCAACGCGTGGTTTATGTTTAATTACAATAGATAAAGACTGGAACGCTGCGACTGCTAATTTCACCGGGAATAAAAGATTGCTCAGATTAATTTTGCGCGAGAATCCGCTTATCCAGATCGGTTTGAAATTGAATCCGTATTCCGGAACGACTCTTTCTTCAATTTTATTTTTAGCGCCGACGAATAAAATTTTAGCATCCGGCTTTTGAGCGCGAATTGCCTGCGCGACTGCGAGAGCGGGATACAAATGTCCGCCTGTTCCGCCGCCGGCAAATATGAAACGATATGGAGTATTCGCTTTCATCAAACCTGTGCTATTTTTAATTCCGATGTTTTTACTGTTTGTCTTCCCACGTTCACTATTATTCCGATAGATACGGCAAAGATTATAATTGATGTTCCGCCAAAACTTATGAAGGGAAGCGTTATTCCTGTTGTAGGTATTAGTCCGGTAACAACGCAAGCGTTAATGAATGCGCTTGTGATTATATTAAGTCCGAGACCAAGAACAAGAAGTTGTCCAAATTTATCCTGCGCTTTTTTGGCAATAACGAGGCATGTGGCGAATAAGACCAGGAATAAGAAAAGGACAAGAACGGTTCCTAGAAATCCAAGTTCCTCGCCGAGAATTGAGAAGATAAAATCTCCGTAAGATTCGGGCAAGAAGAGATCGCTCTGACGGCTGTGACCCAAACCTATACCGAACACTCCGCCGCTGCCGAGAGCTATCTTTGCCTGTTTTACCTGAATGTTTATGTCGCTGCCTGTAATGAGGCTGTTTGCAAATGTTAAAACTCTTTCTCTCGAATGACGCAGAAGCATCATCACCAATCCGATAGCGGCACCGGCAGGAACAATTATTGCGGCAATATGTTTCATTTTAGCGCCGGCCACAAAGAGAAGCGCAAATGAAGTTGTCGCTATTATTATACTTGTGCTTACATTCGGCTGAATTATGACTAACCCGCTCACAATTCCGATCCAGATAAGAGGGAATATGAATCCCTCTTTGAATTTTTTCAGATCGTCACCCATCCGCTCTATCATCATCGCGATGTGCATGATGAGAATTATCTTAGCTGCTTCAGAAGGCTGAAACTGAATAAAACCGAAGTCGATCCATCTTTGAGCGCCTTTCACTTTTGCGCCGAGTATAAATGTGAGAATCAAAAATCCGATGATGATGTACAACAACTTTTTGGAATGCGTTCTATATTTATCGTAAGGAATGTAGGAGCAGATGATCATCATAATAAGCGCCGCAACTACTTTCCACAAATGACTTTTGAATAAAAAGTAGAGATTGTTGAATTTGGACATGCTGTATGTTCCGCTGGCGGTAAGAACCATAATAGCGCCGAGCGCAATCATCGCTACAACCAAAGTGATCAATATTTTAACAAGAGTATTCATTATAAAAGATCATTCACTGTTTGTTTAAAAACTTCCCCTCTGTGCTCATAATTATCAAACATGTCGAAACTTGCGCACGCTGGTGACAGAAGAAGAACAGAACCTGCTTTGGCTTCAATTCTCGCCGCGGCAATCGCTGCTTCGAGCGAGTCTTTTTTCTCCGTAGCAACCATTGAATGGAAATAATCGTAAACTTTTTGAGCCGATACGCCGATAGCATATATTTTCTTTACATGCTCCTGAACTAAATTCCGTATATCATCGTAGTTGTTTCCTTTATCCTTGCCGCCGAGTATCAGATAAACCGGTTTTGAAAAACTTTTAAGCGCAACAATCACCGAATCCACATTTGTGGCTTTTGAATCGTTGTAGTATTCAACGCCGTCCAATTCGCGCACGAATTCGATTCTATGCTCAACTCCCTTAAATGATGAAAGGGCGTTTTTGATTTTCTGGTTTGGCACGCCAATTAATTTGGCAACTGCGACTACCGGAAGTGCGTTTGCGATGTTGTGATCACCTTTAATGAAAAGATCACCGCCTGAACAAATTTCTTCTTCGGCACCGTTAAGAGAGAAGAAGATCTTGCCTTCTTTATAAAAAGCACCGGCTGGTAATTTGCTTTTCAGCGAGAAGGCAAGAAGAGAAACTTTTTCGTTCTTAATAAACGGCTTTATGTTTGAATCATCGGCATTATATATGAAGTAATCATTTTTGTCCTGATTTTTCAGAACATTCATTTTTGAGTTTATATATTCTCCGAAATTATTATGATACCGGTCGAGGTGATCGGGAGTGATATTGAGGATCATCGAAAAAGCCGGTTTGAATGCATTTGTAAAATCAAGTTGAAAACTGGAAGTTTCGAGCGCAACAAATTCCTTTTCTTTTACATCCGGAACAATCTCCGAGAAAGCTTTACCTATATTTCCGGCTGCGTAACATTTTAATCCGCTACTGTTCAAAAGATGATTCATTAATGCAGTCGTCGTTGTTTTGCCGTTCGTTCCGGTTATTGATATTATTTTCCCTTTACAGAACCAGGATGCGAATTCAACTTCGCTTACTACTTTTATTTTTTTTGCGGCTGCTTTCTTCAAAATATCGGAATCAGTTGGAACGCCCGGACTAGTGATAATAAAATCGCAGTCAAAAACAGATTCGGAATGGCCGCCGCATTCATACGCAATGCCTTCGGTTTTGAAAATTTCTATTGAATCGTGAAGCTTTTCTTTTGAGCTGCTGTCGCTGACAAACGGAATAGCGCCAAGTTTTTTTGCAAGGCGTGCAGCGCCAATACCGCTTCTGACAGCACCAATGACCGATATTTTTTTCCCGCTAATATCCACTATCTTACCTTGAATGATGCAAGACTAATAATTGCCAAAATTATTGTGATTATATAAAAACGGATTACGATCTTAGGCTCTGCCCATTCCAATTGTTCAAAATGATGATGGATAGGAGCCATTTTAAATACTCTTCTTCCTTCGCCGTATTTCTTCTTTGTGTATTTGAAATAGAGCCGCTGAATAATCACGGACACGGTTTCAATAAAAAATATTCCGCCGAGAATCGGAATAAGCAGATCTTTCTTGATCAGTATCATCATTACGCCGAAAGCACCGCCTAGAGCCAGCGATCCTGTATCTCCCATAAAAATCTGCGCCGGATAAAAATTGAACCATAAAAATCCGAGACCCGCGCCAATAAGCGCCGCAATAAATACTGTAAGTTCACCGCTGCCGGGCAGATAAATGATGTTCAGATAATCCGCATAGATTACGTTTCCGCTGATGTAAGTGAGAATTGCCAATGCCAGCATTACAATAATGATTGTGCCGATTGCAAGCCCGTCTAAACCGTCGGTAAGATTCACAGCATTAGAGATTGCGGTTATTATGAATACTACCCACGGGATATATAAGTAAGAAAAATCCCAATTAAGATTTTTGAAGAATGGCAGAGTAGTCTGCGTATTGAACTGAGCAAACTCAGGCAAATAATAAATTGAAGCTCCGACTACCAAACCGACAAAAATCTGTCCCATTAATTTGTAGCGGGCAATCAATCCTTTCGGAAGTTTTTTAACTACCTTTAAATAATCGTCCAAAAATCCTACTGCGCCTAAAAAGACTGTCCCGAAGAGAACGAGTAGTATATAGATACTTTTGATATCGCTCCACATTAATACCGGAATGACCACTGCGATTAAAATTATTAATCCTCCCATTGTTGGAGTGCCGGCTTTTTTAAGATGTGTTTGCGGTCCTTCTGATCTTATAGGTTGGTCTACCTGATCTTTTTTGAGACGGCGGATTATTTTAGGTCCGATATAAAATGAGAGTATAAGAGCCGTAATTGCCGACAGAGCTGACCGGAACGTGATATATCTAAACACGTCGAATCCGGGCGGATTAAAAACTTTATTTATGTACTCAAATAGATAGTAGAACATTATTCAAACCTTTTCTCCAAAATGTTTACAAATTCTTCCATCATCATTCCCCGCGATCCTTTTACAAGAATCACAGAATTCTCTATCTCTTCGTACTGCAGGTAAAGCGATAATGCTTCTCTCAGATAAAAATGGATCGATCTGACTTTTCTTTTTCTAAGCTCCGAATGAAGATGCTTCATCATTTTTCCAACTGTGAGAACAGTTAAAATTTTATGATTGGAAGGGAACAGATCGGATAAATCCCTATGAATTTTGGGGGACTGTTTGCCGAGTTCGAACAGGTCTCCAAGCACAAATAATTTTTTCGGAAAAAGAGTTATTCTACGGACTAATTCACCGGCGGCTATTACTGATGCCGGGCTTGCGTTATATGTGTCGTCGATAACAACTGCATTTTTAAACTTCTTAACTTCCAATCTTCCGTGCACCGGTTTGAATGATTTGACTCCTTTCAGTATCTGTTTTGGAGTCACACCTAAAGTCAGCGCCACTGCGCATGCCGCCAGAAAATTTTTGGCATTCGATTCGCCGTAGAGCGGAATTACTGCTGTAAAATTTTTCTTTTTGTAAGAGATGCGAATTTCAGTTTTGCCGTCGGAGTGAATTTTAAGCACTTTTCCTTTTACATCAGCTACGCCGTTGAATCCGTATGTGACCTTTTTCTCAAAACGTTTTGCGTATTTTTTAATTTCCGGGTCATCCATATTGAGAAATACAGTTCCGCCGCGTTTGTCTGTTTCACTGAAGAGCGCAGATTTCTCTTTATAAATCCCCTCTTTGCTCTTAAAAAATTCCAGATGCGCATCGCCTATATTGGTGATGAGAGAATAATCAGGTCTGGAAATTTTTGCCGAATAAGGAATTTCTCCGAAATGATTTGTTCCCTGTTCCAGGACAAGCGCGCCGCATTTTTCATTCGCGCTTAATATGGTCAGCGGCACGCCTATATGATTGTTATTGTTCGCTTCCGTTTTAACCACTTTAAATTTTTCGGCCAGCAAGGATGCAATCATCTCTTTCACAGTGGTTTTGCCGTTGCTTCCTGTTACCGATATTACGCTTGCCGGTAGTTTGTCTCTCCATGCAGAAGCGATTGAACCATATGCTTTAACCGTATCATCGACAGCAATGACGGGAATATCGAGGAAGCTGAATTTTTTCAACTTCCTCGAATCGATAACTACTGCAGCCGCCCCTTTCTTATGAGCATCGAGTACAAAATTATGACCATCAAATTTTTCACCTTTGATGGCTACAAAGAGAGATCCACGTTTTACTTTGCGGGAATCAATTTCGATTGAAGACACAGCCCGGAAAGAATCGGGATTAAAGATCACCGATCCGGGAATGTTGAATAAATCTTCTAATGTAATTCTCACTTTGCCCATTCTATAAGATATTTTTCCGATATTTCTTTATCTGAAAAGTGTTTCCGAACACCGTTAATTTCCTGATAGTTTTCATGCCCTTTTCCAGCCACAAGAATCACAGCATCATCTTCGCTCTCAAATATTGCAGCGCGAATTGCATCTTCCCTGTTTTCGATCACCCGATAGTTATTCGTTTTAATCCCTTTTAAAATTTCATCTATAATGAAGAACGGATCTTCCGTTCTTGGATTATCAGAAGTAATGTATACCCTGTCGCTCATCGATGCGGCAATATCACCCATCACGGGTCTCTTGGTTCTGTCTCTGTCTCCGCCGCATCCGAATACGGTATAAACCGGTCTCTCATTACCTACAATATGACGCACAGCTAAAAGCGCCTGCTTAAGGGAATCGCTTGTATGTGAATAATCAACAATCACTCTTTTATTTTTTACAGGAATGATTTCAAATCTTCCCGGCACCTGCGGCGTATTTTTTATTCCTTCGGCTGCAGTTTCTGCATCGACGCCTTCGGCTACTGCCAAAGCAAATGCCGATGCGGCATTGAATGCATTGAAGTGTCCTACGAGTGTTGTACTGAGATGAAATTCATGTCCAGAGTGAGTTAAATCAAAATTTGTTCCGTCGAGATCAAATTTGAGGTTGGTAATTGTGTAATCTGTTTTATCACTTGTACCGTATGAATATTTTCTTCCGGCAGAATCTCTTACAATTTTTTCTCCGCTTTTATCTTCCGCATTGAATATTACTTTTCCGTTTGATCCGATGTTGTCAAAAAGAATTTTCTTTGAAGCGAAGTAATGATCGAAGGTTTTATGATAATCCATATGATCTGAGGTGATATTTGTGAAAATTGCACCGGCAAAATTCAGGTAATCCACTCTGTGCAGATCAAGAGCGTGAGAAGATACTTCCATAACGCAATGCGTGCATCCATCGCTTATCATTTGGGCAAGAAGAGAATTTATTTCATTCGACTGAGGAGTAGTAAGCATTGTCTTTACTTCTTTTTCTCCGATATAGTTAGCTATGGTTCCCAATAACCCTGTCTTGTATCCCGCCTGCTGAAAAACATTTTTCACATAGAAAGCAGTAGTAGTTTTTCCTTTTGTACCTGTAATGCCGTAAAGTTTCAGTTTCTTAGAAGGTTCGCCGTAAAAAACATTTGAAAATTCCGCTAAAGATTTTCTGCTCTCTTCCACCACGATTTTTACTGCGCCGGAATGAGCAAACAATTGATCCGGGACCGCCTTCGGATTCTGCATTACAACCGCTGAGACGCCCCTATTCAATACTTCGGAAATAAAGTTATGCCCGTCTAATTTTTCACCTTTGATTGCAAAGAATATGGACCCGGCGGATGCATTCCGGGAATCGATAGTTATTCCGGAAACTTCCTTCTGTTCCGGATTTCCGATTACCTGAATCACTTTAACACTATTTAGCAATTTGCTAAGCTTCATCAGTTAAGTCCCGCCGGATTTTTTTTAAATGTAGTTTCACATTTAATGATGCACTCTGCGCCCTGAACCAATTTTGAACCGGGCTGAAGGCTTTGCCAGACTACTTTACCGGTTCCGCTGATCTTATACTTAAGTCCGAGTTCCGTCAATTGAGCAATCGCATCTCTCATCGAAAGGCTAATCAGATTCGGAACCGCAGAAACATTTCCGCTGAAAAAATTTCTCGTTTCGGGTTTGGTTAAAGATTTCTCCGATACATTCGCAAATGAGGTCTGATTTTTCGCCTGTGAAGTTTTTATTTCTGCGATAAGCTGATCTGCCAGATTTTTTTTCTCTTCAATTTTATTTTTGTTCGGAACAAGACTCATATCAGAGTCAATCAATCTTTTAGCAATCTGGTGGAATATCGGAGCGGCAACCAAACCTCCGTAAGCGCCAATCTTTGGGGCGTTCACAAGAACGAAGCAAACTAAATTCGGATTTTCTGCCGGGAAGAATCCGATGAAGGAGGAATTGTGTGTGCTGCTCGAATATGAATGATTTACCAGCCGCTGCGCTGTTCCTGTTTTGCCGCCTATGGAGATGTTATCTAAACGAGCCGCAGTGCCCGTGCCATTTTGTACGACGCCTATCATCAAATTTTTAATTCTGTCCGATGTGGATTTGCTTATAACTGTCCTGATTTTTTTCGGCTGTGTCTCTTCAATTATTTGTCCTGAACCTGACACGATTTTTTTAACAAGGTACGGCTGAAGAAGATTTCCGCCGTTAATAAGCGCGCAATAAGCGGCCGTAAGCTGAAGAGGAGTAAGCCCGATTTCATAACCGAAAGAGAGGAACGGTTTAGTAACAAGTGAAAATGCACCGGGTTTTTTCAAGAATCCGCTGGCCTCTCCGGGCAATTCCACCTGAGTATAATTCCCGAATCCAAAATCGCGCAGATATTTGTAAAAAGTTTCGTCGGAGATTCTATCTGATAATTTTGCCATTCCAACATTGCTGGACTGTTCGAGAACTCCGCGCACGGTCAATTGTTTGTTCGGATGAGTATCCAGTATGGGAACATTTTTTATATAGTACTTTCCGTTTTCAGTGTTCACCAGTTCATTTTCATTAACAAGATTCTGATCAAGAAGAATAGAAAGCGAAATCGATTTCATTGTGGAGCCGGGTTCGTAAGTATCTGTTATCGCGCGGTTCCTTCTGGATTCTGCGGATGCCGATTCATAATTGGCCGGATTATAATCGGGCAAATTAGCGAGTCCCAAAATTTCACCGGTGTTGGGATTCATAATAATTCCGACTGCCGATTCGCCTCCGTATTTTTTTATTCCCGCAGCCAATTCCTCTTCCAGAATTGTCTGGTAATTTTTGCTGATTGTAAGAAAGATCTGATTTCCCGGAACAGCCGCATTCGATATTTGTTCATCAACAGATATAACTCGGCCAATAACATCTCTTTCGATGCTGTAGTAACCGTCTTTTCCGACCAATTGATTCTGAAAAGTTTTTTCAATCCCTTCAACACCTACAAAATCGCGGTTTACAAAACCGAGAATATGAGAAGCGAGATTTCCGTACGGATAAATTCTTGAATAATCCTGCTGATTGAATAGTCCTTCTATAACTGTTTTTTTAAGAGAGAGAGCTGCATCGAGCGGAACTTTCTTTTCCAGACAGACATTTCCGTTTCCGCCGGATATAAGCTGAGAATAATATTCAGCAGGTTTGTTGAAAGTTCTTGAAAAAATATTCGAGATAGAATCTATCCGTGCAGCGTTCATCATGCGCGTATCGGCAAAAAAAGAAATATTGTCTGCTGTGAAACTCAGAACTTCTCCGTCGGAATCTTTGATCAATCCCCTTTCGGCTTTAATAATCATCGGCTTATTCTGCTGGCGCTCTGCGATAAGGGAATAGTATTCATGATTCGCAATCTGAATCGTGAAGAGCTTCGATATCAGCGCGATGAAGATCAGCAGTAAAATTCCGGTTAATATGAGTGCGCGAGAATTAATCATATTTCATTTTCAAAAGTTTTTCAATCTGATTGATCTGATCTTTTGATGCATAGATAGTTTCCAATTTATCTTTAGGCCTTACCATGCCGAGCGAGTCCTCTGCGTACTTCACTATTCTGTTCTCTGCCGTCAATTCCTGAATCTTTACAAGCTTTGCTTCAATCCTGTTTAGTTTTACGTTCAAGGTATCCTGCTTAAAAATTTTTTCTCGAGTGTTTCTTTTTATTTCCGAACTGACGATCACATACGACAAAAGGAGAATTGCTATAACAGACACAGCCGCTATGAAACTTTTTAATGATGAACCCTTCATTCGTCAAACCTTTTCCGCTACTCTCATTTTTGCGCTTCTTGCGCGTTTGTTTATACCGATTTCAGTTTCATCCGGCGTTACGGGCTTGCGCGTTATCAATTTCAGTCCCGGTATCTTTCCGCAGGTGCATACCGGAAGTCCGGGCGGGCAGATACAGCTAAGGCTTTCATATTTGAATTTCTCTTTCACAATTCTATCTTCCAGAGAATGATAACTTAGAACAACAATCTTTCCTCCGGGTCTCAAAAGTTTAACCGCTTTATCCAAAAATATTTTAAGATCTTCCAATTCATTATTCACAAAAATCCGCAGCGCCTGGAAAACTCTTGACAGAGTTTTGTTCCAGAAACGTTCTGGCGCAGTCTGCTCTATAATTTTTCTTAGTTGTGAAGTGCGTGAAAATTTTTCGGTTAATCTGTATTCGGAAATTTTTTTCGCTATAGTGCGGGAATTTTTTTCTTCACCGAATTCGAACAGTATTCTTGCAATTTCCTCCTCAGGAAATTTATTGAGCAGGTCCGCGGCAGAAATTCCTTCTGTCTTATTCATTCTCAGATCTAAAGGAGCGTCTTCTCTGAACGTAAAGCCAGATTCAACAGTATCTAACTGGAAAGATGAAACTCCCAAGTCTGCAAGAATGCCGTCAAAATGTTCAATGAACTCTATCTTTGAAATTGAATCGATGTTGGTGAAACCGGTGTGGTAAACTGAGAACCGTTTGTCATCCAAAAATTTTTCTCTGCAGTATTCAAACGCCGATTGATCTTTGTCTGTAGCAATCAGTTTTCCTTTTTTATCTAATCTTTTTAAGATCTCTTCAGAATGTCCCCCGAAGCCGGCAGTTCCGTCAAAATAAATTCCGTTTTTTTCAGTAATCAAAAAGTCGATACTTTTTTTTAACAGAACCGGTTCGTGATTCATTTAGGTTTTTTTTGCATTATCTGTTTAGCTATTTCAGCAAATGGTTTTGTATTCTCTTTCTTCTGCGCTTCATAAACTTCAGGGTTCCAGATTTCAATTTTTTTATTCTGCCCTAGGACAAAAACTTCTCTTTCAATCGAAGCGAACTCCAACAGATTTTTGGGCACAAGAAGACGGCTTTGAGAATCAAGTTTATATTCAGCGGCAAGTTCAAAAAGCATTCTTTTGAATGCGGCTTCTTCAGGATCGAAGTCATCAAGCTGATTAACTCTTGTCAGCACTTCTTCTCTCCAGAAATCCTGAGGATAAATATCGATGCACTGAACAATTCCGCGTGTCATTACAAAAGTTTCGTTCGCGACTTCATTGATATACTTTTTGAAAACCGAAGGTATACTTACTCTTCCTTTGGCATCGACCGAATATTTGAAACTGCCTATAAACATAAGTCTTCCACTATTTGGGAATTCTAAACACTATTACCCACCCAGATGCAAAATAACTGTTTTTTTGTGGGATTGTCAAGATTTTTTTGCTATTAATAGATAAAAAATGAAAAAAGATTAACGGTCATAATAAGAGGATGCGGCGAGCCTAACGGATCAATTTTGGCAGTAAGAATCTTAGATGATGCCTGATGAAATTTTGTATCTTTAGCGATTGAAGGGAGACTTAAGGATAAGAGGATGGAGGTTAAAGCTGAGCCACCTGGCGGGATCGAACCGCCGACCTACGCATTACGAATGCGTTGCTCTACCAGCTGAGCTAAGGTGGCTTTTGAAATAGCACTGCTCCGGATCTATTTTCCGGAGAATAACAAAGTTATCTCAATTTCTTTTTATGACGATTTTTTCTCAACCGTTTTTTTCTCTTGTGGGTCGCCATTTTATGGCGTTTTCTTTTTCTACCGCAAGGCATTTAACTCCTCCTTCTAATGTGATGTTAATAATTCTTTCGCTCTCTGTCCGATCTCATTGACCGAATCAATTTCTATTGCCTGTTTCCAATATTTCTTTGCTTTCTCGGAATTGCCGATGGACATATTTACGACACCGAGATTTAAATTTGCAATCTGATGACGCGGATTAATCTTCAGTGCTTTTTCCATAAATGAAATTGCCTCTGCGCTCTTTCCGGTTTCGTAGTAACATACACCCATATCAACCAGTACATCCGTATTTTTCGGATCGGATTTCAGGTATTGGGTATATCTCTCTATAGCTTTTTCCTTCATGCCGGAATCATTGTAAAGATGCGCAAGTTGAAGCAATGAATTTTTATCATTCGGATTTGCATCCACAGCCGCCTGCAGTGAATTAATCTGATCAAGATTATTCAGATTCACTCCTGACGCTGATTGTGATGTATTGCCCTGTTGTGAAGCGGCCGGTCTTGAATTTGTTTCAAAGACACCGGATGAATGAACCAGAAGCGCGCCAATCAAAAAGAGAACCAGGAAAAGATAAAAAAGTTTTGTAGTAGATAACGAATTTGTTTTAACTTCACCGGCCTGGTTGTTCTTTCCCGAATCTAATCTTTTTGATTCTGAAGATGATCCTCTCTTCTCTTTATTTTTAGGAGAAGTTGAATTATTCTTCCCTTTGACAGAAGCTCCGCAACCGGGGCAGAAATTCATTCCTTCATTAAGTTCTTCACCACACACAGAACATTTAAGCATCTATATTTCCTCAGCAATTTCCTTTTTGTCCGCGGAATCATTCTCTTTCATGCCGGCATCGACTGCAGATTTAAAATCTTTTGAAAACTTAAACATCGGCACGTAATGATCTCCGACATAGACTTTTTCGCCTGTCCTTGGATTGCGGGCATAGCGAGCTTTTTTCTTTTTAACTCTATAACTGCCAAAGCCTCTTATCTCTATACCGCGTCCCTCCCGCAGAGCGCCTATGACGGTATTCAAAAACCCTTCCACTATTGCCTCGGTTTCCAGCTTTGTTAATCCGGTACCCGAAGCAATCTTTTCTACAATATCAGCTTTGGTCATCTCTAACCTCTAATTTTTAAGTAAGTTACAGATAAAAGAGGGTCGAAAAATATTAAAAAGAAGCGTAATAACCAATTAAATATATAACTTAGCTCCTCCTATACGTCTTTGTTCTCAAAAGTTAATTTTGCCCCATTTAGAGACACATAAGCAGATGCTCTCTTTATAAATTATTCGAAAAAAGTAAATTTTACGGGTCTGTCACTGGTATGCTCTTTGCTACTAATTGTAAAAAAAAGGTTGTCAGAATGACACTGGTTCCAATAATATATACTAGCCTCATCATATTTTCGGCAATATCGTTTTTTGTGCTGGTTGTTTCTTATATATCTTATAAAGCCAAATCAAGGAACAATATTCCCTCATACAAGAGAGAGGCTGAATTTCAGAGAATCAAACTCGCTGTTCAACCTGTCATTCAGAGAAATCCCGCAATTATACGTGTTCAAAATTACGGAACAGAAAAACTTAAATTTCAGAGAGATACCGCAAAACATACCGATTCTGACAGTGAAAGCTATAATTTGTCTGTACAGGCGATGAGAAGAAGGGCCAATTCTACAATCCTCCTCAAACAATCTTCGTCGGAGAGGCACAGAAACAAAGAATATAACGAAGATGCGGCGGAGAAAAATCCGAGAGGAAATTCAAACCAAAACTCGCAGCGCCTGACCATAATTAACAATACAGAGCGGTTCAAAAGTAGCGTTCCCCGCGAAGCTGCCAAGAAAGAAACTGCCCAGCGACTTGCCGGCAACAGCGATATTAATGTATTTAATTTTTATAGCGACGCTTCTGATATGGATATGGTTACCATTTACTCACCGCAATTACATTCTTAAGTAACGAATAAAAAGCAGCATTGTTGCACAATATTATATTTTTTATTTTGCGCAATGGAATTAATACCTATCATATATACCGTCCTGGAAATTGTAGTAGCCATTACTGCTGTGACACTTATTGTCTCTTATCTCGGATATAAGTTTAAGCAGAAAGAAAGAGCGGCTATTACGCCTGAAAAACAAGCATCAGAAATTAAATTGCCGGCACCTAAAGCAGTTGCAAAACCTCAAAGCATACCCCAAAAACCACAGATAAAAAAGAAAGCTCCGCAGCCCGCATCGAGATTAACCAAGGAACAGAGGAAAACAAAATCCAAAAGCTCAACCAAGGAACAGCCGAAACATAAAGGGAAGGAAATTCCAGGGCACAATAAAAGAATTGAGATAATGAAAAATCTCAGGAATACTAAAACAAAAGACAATCAATTCAAGAGTGATGCCGAGCAGAAGCCGAAAACAAGAATTTCTTCATTAGGAGAAGATATTTTGGGCAAATATGCCGGAGAGGATGATAAAAACCTCTACACGCTTAATGTTCCGGATAAGAAGAAAAAAGGGGAATAGTTTTTAAAAGCAAGATAGCGCAGAATTAAAAATGGCAACTTCAAAACCAACCAATATCGTTTATATTAAAAACATGGTCTGCAACCGCTGCATAAAAGTGGTTAAAGAAGAACTGGAAAATTTAGGAGTAAGGATCATAAAGATTTCTCTTGGCGAAGTTGAAACGGAGCTTCCGGCCGGGAAACTTCCGATGAAAAAAATCGCGGCCGTATTGGAAGAGAACGGCTTTGAACTTCTGGAAGATAAAAAAGCAAAGTTAGTTGAGCGGATAAAAAATTTTCTCATAAAAATTATTTATGAAGAGGAAAAGGCGATAAGCGAAACACACAAATTCTCCGGTCTTATCGAGAAGGAACTTGGCTTTGACTATAACTATTTAAGCCAGCTTTTCTCATCTCTAGAGAGCATTACCATCGAACAATTTATAATACTGGAAAAGATTGAGCGTGCTAAAGAGCTTTTGAAGTACGGGGAGTTGACTCTAAGCGAAATCGCATACAAATTAGGATACAGCAGCGTACAGCATCTCTCTAGTCAATTTAAAAAAGTAACGGGCTTCACAGCCAGCGAATTCAAATCGCTTGCCGCAAACCTCAGAAAACCTCTGGATAAAGTAAAATAGCTCTGCTGTTCACGCCTTAAAATTTTGTAACATATTTCTAAAATTATATAACGCCTGTATTACAACTAAAATCTATCTTTGTACCACAAACTAAATCAAGAAGGAGCAAAAGCATGACTAAAGAATTTAAGATTGAAGGCATGAGCTGCCATCATTGCGTTATGGCAGTTAAGAAAGAATTATCAAAACTGAATTTGGAATCTGCCGATGTGCAGATCGGGTCCGCAAAAGTCACTTTCGATGAATCAAAAGTCAGCTCGGCAAAAGTGGCAGAGGCTATAACTGAAGCCGGTTACAAAGTAATAAATTAGTGTGGATTAGATGGAAAAGTTAACTCTTCCTGTTGAAGGAATGACCTGCGCAAGCTGTGTAGCGCGCGTAGAAAAAATAATCGGCAAGTTCGACGGCATCAAAAACGTTTCTGTTAATCTGGCAACCGAGCAGGTTACGTTCGAAACTTCTGACGAGAATTTAAATCTTCAAAAGATTGCCGATGCGGTACAGGAATACGGATACAGATTAAAGATAGAGAGTCAATCAATTCGAGAATCTGATTCGGACTCCAAAGAAAATCCCGCTCAGGAAAAGGATGAATACTTCGATAAGATAAGAAAAGATTTTTTACTCGCGTTGTTTCTAACTATCCCAATATTTACAATCAGTATGCTGGCAGAATATTCATTCTTCCACACGGTTTGGAAATTTTCTCAGGATCAAACCAATAAAATTCTGCTTATAATGACAACGCCTGTGATATTTATCTCCGGGAAAAGGTTTTATAAAATATTCTGGACAAATCTGAAGCATCTTTCGGCGGAGATGAATTCTTTGGTCGCTATCGGCACCGGCGCGGCTTATGGGTACAGCACAATTGCAACGCTTTTCCCGGAATCCGTCAGCATGCACGGTTCGACGCCGCATGTGTATTATGAAACCGCGGCGGTAATTATAACTCTAATTTTAATGGGTAAGATTCTTGAGCATAACGCGAAGAGAAAAACAAATACCGCAATTAAAAAACTGATCGAACTGAAACCCAAAAGCGCAAAAATAATTATTGATCAGAAGGAAACCGAAATAAAGATTGAAGAACTGCGCAGAGATAACATTGTTGTAATAAAGCCGGGTGAAAAAATCCCAGCCGACGGCGTTATAATCTGGGGGTACACAGCAGTGGATGAATCGATGATCACCGGAGAAAGCATTCCGGTTGAAAAATTAATCGGCTCCCGAGTAACCAGCGGCACTATCAATAAAAACGGTGCGTTCCATTTCAGGGTAACAGAGACAGGAGATAATACCGTTCTTGCCCAGATTATACGTCTTGTTGAACAGGCGCAGTCTTCAAAACCGCCGATCCAGAAACTGGTTGATAAGATCGCTTCAATTTTTGTTCCCGCTGTAATTCTGATTGCGGCGGTCACATTCGTTTACTGGATCTTTGCAGCCGAGCACAGCGCTTTCAGCACAGCTCTTGTTAATTTTGTTGCTGTGCTTATAATAGCATGCCCATGCGCGCTTGGTCTTGCAACACCAACAGCAATAATTGTAGGAAGCGGATTGGGAGCCTCCAATGGAATCCTGATAAGAAACGGAGAGAGTCTGGAGCTTGCACAAAAAATTTCTGCGGTTATTTTTGATAAGACGGGCACGCTTACAGAGGGCAAACCTGCAGTTACTGAAATTATTACATTTAATATTTCTGAAGAAGAACTTCTAAAAACCACCGCATCTCTAGAAACAAAATCCGGGCATCCTCTGGCTTTAGCAATAGTTGAAAATGCCAATCGGAAAAATATTCTGCTTTCAAATCCGGAGACGTTTCAGAATTTAACAGGATTCGGTCTAACCGGAATTGTAGAAAATAGAGCCGTCCTGGTCGGCAATCTAAATTTGCTAAAGGAATACTCAGTGAAAACAGATTTTGCAAAAGAGCAGATTACAAAATCAGAAGCGGAAGCAAAGACCTTGATCTATGCGGCTGTTGACGGAGAGCTGAAAGGAATTTTTTCGATTGAGGACAAATTGAAAGAATCATCGGCGCAGGCGATAAATGAGCTTAAGAAAATGAATATCAAAACAGTAATGCTCACCGGAGACAATTTTCAGACGGCGCAATCGATAGCCCGGAAGACCGGCATTACTGAATTCCGCAGCGGTGTTCTTCCCGATGGTAAAGCATCGATCGTGAAAGAATTTCAGCAAAAAGGAGAGATTGTGGCAATGGTGGGGGATGGAATTAACGACTCCCCCGCTCTGGCTCAATCGGATGTTGGAATTGCTATCGGCACAGGAACGGACGTAGCCATCGAGACTGCACAGATAACCCTTGTACAGGGTAACCTGATGAGCATTTCGAAAATAATTAATCTGTCTCACAATACTATCAGAACAATCAAGCAGAATTTATTCTGGGCTTTTGTGTATAATACGATCGGAATTCCGCTGGCTGCGCTGGGAATGCTTAATCCTATGATCGGCGCGCTTGCCATGTCGCTTAGTTCAGTTTCGGTAGTGAGCAATTCACTGCGTCTAAAAAGAAAAAAAATATAATCGTTGAGACGAACTGCCGGCTCGTCTCAGCAAAGGATGATTATGAAAAATTATGAACTGCAGAAAAATCCGTTTATAGTTCCGACAACAGACGGTAAATTAATCGAGGAGCATTTCGGAAAAGCGAGCATTGACACGGGCGATTACAGCTTTGCCCACATGATTGCGCCGCCGGGATGGTTTGAACCGTTCCAGACTCCGGAATTTGATGAGATCACTTATATCATCAGCGGCAGAAAAAAATTTGAAGTCGACGGTGAAGAGATAATTCTTGAGAAGAACCAGTCGATCTGCGTTAAGAAAGGGAGCCGCGTTAGGTATTCAAATCCTTTTGAGAAACCGTGCGAGTATGTTTCCGTCTGCGTGCCGGCATTTACATTGGAGAGAGTGAAGCGGGAAAACATCTGAGCGAGAATTTTAATTCTTTTTATCTCTTGGTGACTTAGTGTCTTTGTGGCAAATCATTTTTTCTAATATTTATCGCCGCGAAGGCACAAAGGCACATATAAGTACCTGGTTCAGAAAAATAAAATCATCTATTAGCAAAGTAACTTGGTTTTCTTTTCTGGTGAGCAATTGCGAGAATTTGAATTTTCTCCCCTTCGAAACGATAAATTATTGAATAGGGGAATTTTCTTAACAATGCTTTTCTGAAATCATTGAAAACAATTGGGAATTCAAGAGGATTAGTTCTAATTCTTTTAAAAACAAATTCAACTTCGAGAATAAATTTTTTACCCAGATCCGTCACCAGCTGATCATAGTAATCACGGGCAGCCAGCATTTCTTTCTCGGCTAATTTATGGATAAAGCTTTGTATCATTTATATTTCGATTTTGCCTCTTTGATAACAAGCTCTGCAATCCTCTCAGCCGAAGGATCTCGTATTAGTTGTTCATATCTAGCCTTAACTTCTTCTTCCCATATTTTATCAATATTCTGAACATTTTCCGAATCAATGCTTTCAAGAAGCAGATAAGACAACTCTGCTCTCTCTTTTGCGGTTAAAGAGAGAGCCGCTTTTTTAATTTCTTTGATACTCATTTTAACTCCGCATTTTATTTACAGTTAATATTATAAATAGAAACTCAATATGCAATTTACAAACGAAAAGCGGGTTCAATTCGAATCCACAGGTTGGACGAGCAAACTAATAATTTTTCTGTCTGCGTGCGGTATTTACATTGGAGAGAGTTAAAAGAGACAACTAGAAAAAATCCCGCGTGTGCGGGATTTTTTTGATTCTATTTTCTAGGAAGCCGTTCCAGATACGAACTTGTGCTCAGAACGGCAAATGAATCTTTCTTCTGAAGATCCTTCAGTGACTGGCAGTTCAAATAACTCATAGTACTCTTCAGTCCGTCAGATATTCCGTTTATCACACTCTTAACCGCTCCTTTATAAGGAACCATTGTCTCTTCCCCTTCAATAAATTCCCCTTTCATCTTCACACCGAACGAAGCAGACCCTCTGTATTTCTTCCACAATTGGTCACTGTATTTTATCACTTCTCCCGGCGTTTCTTTTGTACCGGCAAGCATTCTTCCCAGCATCACGGCGTCTGCACCCGCCGATAAAGCTTTAGCCACATCTCCCGGAGATTTTATTCCGCCGTCCGCAATTAGTCCTATATTTAATTTTTTCTCCTCACGCGCAAAGTAAGCATCCAGCAGAGATGAAACCTGTCCAATTCCTATTCCTGTTTGGATGGAAGTAGTGCACATGCTGCCGCCGCCTATTCCGATTCTAACTGCATCGGCACCTGCATTCACAAGATCAGTCAGAGTTCCGCCATGCGCAATATTTCCCACAATGACTTTGACGTCATATTTTTTCTTTATCTCTTCGCATTTTCTTAAAACATGGGCATTGTTAGCGTTTGCCGTATCGATGCAGATTATCAATTTATTCGATGCCAATTTTTCAAGCAGCTCATCTTCTGCACTCAGGCTTACAGAAACGGATTGAATTCCTTCAATTAAATTTCCGTTCACAAATAATTCGTTCAGCGAAGAATCAAATCTGTTCACAATTCCAATGCATCCCAGAGTGGAAAGTTCTTTAGCCATTGCAATGCCTGTAACTGTGTCCATGGGACTGGAAACCACCGGAACTCCAAGTTCTTTTCCCAAAAAATTTGATCTTATGTTCACTTCAGATCTTGTCTTGACCTGTGAAACCTCGGTGGGAATAAGGCTGATATCGTCATATGTTAATGAAAGCGAATAGTTGTTCAGTTCATTTTTGGAATAAATTTTCATTTAATGCTCCCTCATTTGAAGTACAAAAATTTACGGGAATGAATCTATGAATTTTTTATTTCAATTCCCCTCTATAAAATATACTATGGGATTTTTTTTAGCGCTCTAATTTTTCTAATTTGATCAACAATTTTCAAAAATAGGAAAACAATGGCAGAGAACATTACTACAGAAAAAAAGATCAGCTGGAAATTTCCAAAGGATTTCTGGATCGCAAATGTAATGGAGCTTTTTGAAAGAGCCGCTTATTACAGTTTTTTTATCGTGCTGACTTTATATCTTACGAACATTGTAGGCTTTAACGACAAAGAAACGGGAGTGATAGCTGGAATATTTTATTCGGGGATATTTTTTCTTACACCTTTCATGGGGGCTATGGCAGATAAAATAGGTTTCAGAAACGGGATGATGCTAACATTCACATTTCTATCTATCGGATATTTTTCACTGGCGATAATTCACACTAAGATTGCCGTCCTGTTTTTCCTGTTGATTGTAATGCTTGGCGGCTCTTTTATAAAACCGCTTATAACCGGAACGGTTGCAAAAACCACAACCGAAGATAACAGAGCGCGCGGATATTCTCTTTTTTATTGGGTTGTCAATATCGGCGCCTTCGCCGGAAAAACTTTTGTACCGTATGTACGACAGGGACTTGGACTGGAGAATGTTTACTTTTTCTCCTCCGCGATGGCATTATTCGCGCTTCTATTTACATTTCTCTTTTACAAGCCGCAGAATTTTGCCGGAGAGAAGAAAAGCATAGCACAAATTTCGTCAACTCTTTTAAAGGTAGTGCGCACGCCCAGATTGATAATTCTTATTCTTATCGTTTCAGGATTCTGGATAACTCAGGGACAGCTTTATGCTTCGATGCCAAAATATGTAATCAGGCTGCTTGGCGAGAGCGCCAAACCGGAATGGCTGGCAAATGTTAATCCTCTTGTAGTTGTCCTTTCGGTTGTGCTGGTTACTCAGCTGATGCGGAAAAGAAAAGCCGTTACTTCAATTTTAGTCGGAATGCTGCTTATGCCATTTTCGGCTTTCGCAATGTCGCTGGGCCAAAGTTTTGAAGGCGGATTCGCAAATCAGATTTCCGTGTTCGGACTCTTCAGCCTCCATCCGTTAACTATGATGATGATAATCGGAATTTCCATACAGGGTTTGGCGGAATGTTTTATCTCTCCTCGTTATTTGGAATATTTTTCTCTTCAGGCGCCGAAAGGAGAAGAAGGATTGTATCTTGGATTCAGCCATCTTTACAACTTCGTTTCTTCGCTCGTCGGATTTATTTTGAGCGGATTTTTATTGGATGCGTACTGTCCCGATCCAAAAACATTGCCTGCAGGATTAACGGAGACTCAGCGGGCTGCATACTACGCAGATGCCAGCCACATCTGGTACTATTTTTTAGTAATAGGCATGGTTGCCGCGGCCGCATTATTTATTTTTAAGTACACAACGGAAAAGATCGACAGAAGAAAATTGCAGCAGATCTGAGTCTTATTGAATTAGTCCGCAATACGGACAGATAGATCATCAGAAACAATAATTTTTTTACGAAACGGGAACGAATAATTCCCGTTTTTATTTGCTGCAACAATTTTAAGCAGATGTTCGCCAGGTTGAAGAGCATCTGTTTTGAGAAGAACTTTTCCAGAAACTTTATCGTACGTAAACTCTTTCTCTCTCTTATCAACAAAAACCTGAATAGACTTCGGATTTATTCCGGTAGAATCGTGAAGATCAAATTCCAAAACAAAATTGTCATTCCCGTCCATAAGACTGTCGCTTACTATTTTAATTTCAGGTTTAGAAGCTCTTAAATATTTTGCCAGCCCCTTAAAAATTCCCCAGGCCTGAATTTGATTGAACTCTTCATTGTTCAGGCGTAAAATTTCGAATCGGCTTGTATGAAATGCGCATTCAACCAGCACTGCGGGAATTTTTGATTTTCGCAGGACAGAAAATCCTTCACCCGGATAAATAATATAATCGGAATAAGTGCCGTCGAATGAACCGAGTCCTCCCGAATTTCTCATTGCATAAGCGAGGTCACGTTCTATGTATCTGGCTAAATCCCGATTTGAAGGATCATACTCATAACTTTCATCTTTGGCGTGATAATAGGTGGAAGTGTAATCCGTAAAATCATCTTCGGATTTGCCCGGGGCGTTATGGTGAATGCTGATAAAAAATTCGGCGCCGCTATTGTTTGCCAGTTCGCTTCGGAAACCGAGATCCACCGTTTTGTCATCTTCTCTAGAAAGAAAAACCTGCGCGCCGGCTTCTTCCAAATATTTTTTCAGATTGAGAACTACGCGCAGATTCACATCTGCTTCAGTTACAATCCCGTTTTTATCTTTATTCTTGCGGTCTTCTCCCCCGTGGCCTGCATCCAAAAATATTTTTTTCCCGGCAAGATAAGCAGAATAGTCTTTAACTATATTTTCACGCACCGCGGCATCTTTCATCTCGGGCGGATATTCAAAAAGAGGAACCGCAAGAGATGAAGAGCAGCTCTGCAGGCCTGCAGCAATCAGAATCGAGATCACTCCGAAAATATATTTTTTACGCATTTGTTCCCTTCCATAGAAAAGTGACATTTCGAGCAATGAGTTAAGTTCTGTTTATAATTACCGCTGTTTATTGAATCTATTGCTAACCCAAGTTCCGATTGATAGCTGGACAGCCCTGCGGCATCAAGATAATGCTTAACGGGTGAATCCGGATGTTTTAAAAAGACAAGTCGAAGCTCATATTTTTTGAAGTCTGCAAATAATTTCGAAAGCACATAAGCATAAAATTTGAGCTGAGGCATATAATCCGCCGCACGGGCATTGATCTGTTCTTCTTTCACGTTATCGGTTTTGAAATCAATAATGATAAGCTTTTCATTTTCAATTACAAGTCTGTCAATAATTCCGTACAAATAATTCTTTCCTTCAGAGCAATAAACTTCATATTCATTCTTATAATTTATATAACCGCTTATTTCTTTGTGCTGCGCGGAACTATAATAAAATCTTATCTCATTAATTATTGATTCAAGCAATTTTACTCTATCATTCACTTTCTCTGACGGAATTTCCAGAGCAACCAAACCGGAAATATATTGTTCTAGTTCCGTTTCTCTTATTTCATCTTTTAGAATTGCATGTATCAGCTTGCCGCGAAACTGTGCATAAGGCATAAGTTCAACGTCTTCATTCGCATTGAATTCATAATTGCTTTTTTCTTTCTTGACTAAATTATGAACCGCCGAGTATCCCAACTCATAAGTAAGCTGATATTTTACAGGGCACTGAGTGAACATCGAAATTTTAGTTGCGGAAATAATTTCTCGCTCGGGCAAGTCGGATATTATTTCAGTGAGATCTGTTTTTTCATTTTCCACAATCTTAGGATCAGCAGAATTAATCTCAGGTTCTTCTATCTGATCGATAAATGTTATTTCTGCAGGGACTTCCTTAGAGAAAAACTCATGCTTGCCGTCAGCTATCCGCATAAACTGAACTTTTTTAGTTATAAATATATTTTTTGTGCGGAAGTCCGTTTTTAATCCTTCGGATAAAATTTGGAAGAAAGAGTTGTTTCTTAATTTAAAGTCTTTATGCGTTCCGGATATGAAAAGGTAATTTATAGCCCGCGTTATACCGACGTAGAGCAGACGTTTCAGTTCCGCCCGGTTCTTTCGCTCATTTATATAATTATAAAGCGACACTATCGGTGGTGTGGATTGTTTTTCAAAATATTTTTGATTAAGCGGCACTTTTGAAAGAATTCCAAAATTTTTATCTATACTCAAGGATCTCGCTTTTACGGAATCGTCCTGACCGAATTCATTGCAGCCATAAAGAAATACCGCCTTATATTCGAGGCCTTTCGCCTGATGCACGGTTAATATCTTAACGCTGTTTTCATCGCGTGCAATTTGCGCCTGCCCTTCGTCCTCGAAGCCTTCTATCGATTCTCTCAGGAAGAGTGTAAAATCATAGAGATTCTTAAAACTCTTCTGAGAATAGCTTCTTGCCAGCGAGAGAAGTTTTTGAATGTTCGCCAGTTCCTGTGTTGAATTTCTTTTAGCCGCAATTACTGTCCAATATCCGCTCTCGCGCAAAAGTTTTCTGATTAGAGAAGAGATCTCCATTCCCAGCGCCGTATTGTAGTTCTCCCCCAGCTTCAGAACGGCCTGTTTCACCTCTTCATCGGTATCAGCGTAATTTTTTAGTTTCTCAAAAAAAGTTTTTCCGGACTGATTTTTTAATTTAAAGAGAAGCCGGTCAGAAAAATTAAAGAAGGGAGAACGCAGAATACCGACCAACGCGGCATCATCTTCCCGGTTCAGAAAAAAAGCGAGATAGTTATACACATCATAAATGGTCTGCCTCTGGTAAAAGCCTTTTCCTCCAAGGATTGTAAACGGAACGCCGTACCGGACGAATGACTCTTCCAATTCCAAAAACGAATCCCGCTTTCTGCATAGTACCGCAATATTGCTGAAATTGAGTTCGCTTTTATTTTTCATTAAAACAATTATTTTTCTGGCGACAAGATCATTTTCCCTAACACCGGCAGCGCTGTCTGCAAGGAGAAATTCCACCTTGCCTTCCATTTCATCCTTTGTGCAGATCAGATCGTTATGATCAACTTCATTAAAATACTTATCAGGATTCCGGAACAGATTTTCAAAAAGATGATTTATGAATGAAATAAGAGAGGGAGCCGTTCTGAAACTGTGCGGAAGATTAATTATTTCACCCTCAGGAACACTCGACTGAATTTCGTTTTTGGTTCTTTCAAATATTTCAAGATCGGCATTCCTGAAAAGGTAAATGCTTTGTTTTTCATCGCCCACGACAAAAATGTTTCCACTTTTCAAATGATTGAGAATGGGCATTATAATTTCATATTGCAGTTCATTCGTATCCTGATATTCGTCAATCATTATATATTTATATTTTTCGCGCAGAACAGATCTGACATTTTCCAAATCGAGGATCTTTTGAGTGGAGATCAGCAGATCCTCAAAATCCATAAAACCGTTTTTCCGTTTTTTCGATGTGTAAATACTCAGAGCATATTCATAAATTTTCAAAAATATTTTTACAAAGCGGACCAATTCCAAATGAGCCAGTCCGGATTTATCCGCATTAAAGAAATTTGAAAGATTATTAAATGAACTCTCTATAACTCCAATTTCATCAGTAAATTTTTCCCTCTCCTTGTTCAGATAACCGGATTTTCTTACAGACAGCTCCTTTGTCAATAAATTTTTATCCAACTCCTTTAGCAAGGAGAGAGTTTGGAACTGAGGTTGTACGGCAGGCAAGCTGTTTAGAATATACCCGGCTTCCAACGCATATTTATTATCAGCGTTTTTGGAGAGTACAAATTCATTTATTTTTTTCAGCAAAGGAATTAAATCGGTCAAGGTCTGCGAGAAGATGGAATTAAATAGATTCTCAAATTTAGCGGTCATCTCCTCTGCCAGATTGGAATCGCTGCCCTCATAGTCTTCCTTAAAATACCTTTCTATTGTATTCCGTTTTTCTATAGCAGAGATAAGCTGGGCGGATAATAATTTTTTGGACGAGAAAAATCTGATAAGATATTGCAATTCCGAAGAGAAAGACGGATTCTGAATGAGAGAATTTACCGTTTCCTCAACACTCAGCTCAATTAATTCATCGGATGTCGATTTATCTATGGGGATAAAGTTCGCGTCTATTTCGGCTTCCGGGGCAAACTCTTTAAGTATGTTGATGCAGAATGAATGGATTGTTGATATGTTGGCAGAAACGAGCTGCCTTCTAAGATTCTCCAACTTATTTTTAGTTTTAACATCTGCAGATTCATAAAGCTTCTCTTCAATCTCTCTGGCTATTTTTTTTTCCAGTTCGCCTGCGGCCTTATCTGTAAATGTTATTGCTACTATACTGCTCAGATCTGTTTCAGAATTTAAAGCGATCTCTACAAATCTCTTTGAGAGGACAAATGTTTTTCCGGATCCCGCGTTTGCCGTTACGGAAATATGCCGGTCATAAATCATAGCCTCTTTCTGCTGAGGAGTGAGGTTATTCATTTTCAGCCAGCGGAATTTTAATTAGGAAAACAGTTCCGGATTCATCGCTTCTTTCAATAGAAATTTCGCCTCCGAGACTGTTAATAAATTTTTTAGCCATGCTAAGGCCTATGCCCATTCCCCTTTTTTTAGTAGTAAAATTTTCGTCGAACACTTTGGAAATATTTTCAGGATTAATGCCCGTTCCGTTATCTTCTATTAAAATTTGGCAAAATCCCTCTGAGGACGAGACTGAGATGAATATTTTTTTAGCTTCGGCCTGAATGGAATTACGGATCATATTGATTATTGTTCTTTTAAGCTGATCATTATCGGCAAGCAGATAAATATTTTCTATTGATGAGCTAAACAATATATTTTTCTTCTCATCAGTAAAAAGATTCAGAGAATCCTTAATTACCGACACAGCGTTCAACTTTTCTATATTCAGTCTGGGCATTCTTGCAAAATTGGAAAATTCGCTCGCTATATTTTTAAGCGTGTCTATCTGGGAAATCAATGTAGATGTAACTTTGCCGAAGATCTGGTCAAATTTTTCAGATTTGTCGTTATACGCGGCGATGAGCTGCTGAACATTCAATTTCATCGGTGTCAGAGGATTTTTTATTTCGTGCGCTACCTGCTTGGCCATCTCTTTCCAGGCAGATTCTCTCTCCATTTTTGCAATTTCATACTGCGACTGTTCAATTTTCTTCACCATTCGGTTGAAACCGTCCACCAGTTCCCTTATTTCACCGGTAGTTTTATAATTTACTTCCACATTCAGGTCACCACTTCCCACTGATTTTGTAGCCAGGGTCAGTTTTCTGATTGGCGATGAAATTTGAGCCGCAAGGAGAGAGCTGAAAATAAAAAGAAGGAGAACGACTAACGAGAATATTCCAAAGAGGAAAATATCCAGCTCAACGTCTGAAAGCGGGACTGAAACTTTATTGAAGAGATCATCCACGCGGAGTATAATGCTTTTACCTCCAAAAGAGAGAGACGCATAAACAACATTCACCGGAACCCCGTCTGTATCCTCCCTGTACAATCCCCTTTTTTCTTTTTGCAGCGTGCAATTCGTATATGCAACCGGATTCGGGATCGATGGCAATAATCCTACTTCATTGTAAATCACCTGAGAACTGTAAATCAGATTCATTCCGTCGAAGGCGGAGAAATTTAGATTTAAATCCCGTGCCGTTTTTTCGAAAAGAACTTCATGGTCTATAGTTGTGCCGGTCTCATAAAGATTCAGATAAAATTCTATCTGTTCCGTCATTTCGGTCAGCCTTTTTTCTACTAACTGCGCATTCTTCTTTTCCGTAAGGTCTCTGAAATAAAAAGCAATTATGATAAGAGGAATCAGCGATATAAACATGAATGCTGCTACTAATTTTGTACGGTATGATGCAAAAATTGCTAGTGTATTTTTATACCTTGCAGATGCAGAGGCAATTATTAACAGAACAATAATTATTGTGTGAAGGAAAAATACTTTAAAAAAATCAGACAGATTCCACGAAAAATTTTTCTCTTCAACGGCAACCGCAAGAATTTTCTCTTTTGCCTGCTGATTGAATTTGTAAAGATAACAGAGATGGTTTTCCCCATTAATTTCCAGATTCAACCATGCTTCGGAATAAGATGAAAATTCTGTTTTAAGTATCTGCTCCAGCAGTTCAGTAGAAAGGAACGTTCCTCCATAAGAATGAATAAGCTGTCCATTTTGAAAATCAAATATTTTCAGTTTTGCAAAATCGAGCGCAGAGGATATTCCTGAGCGCTGCCTTGAAAATATTTTTGGCAATCCAGAGTCATTCAGATAGTTTTCGTCATATACGGCAGAAACAACCGCATATCCTATGGTTGTATCATTTTCGATGACTGGAACGATACCTGTAAAATTTGTTCTCTCGCCGTACAAGTCAGTCTCTCTAAAGATTTTCAGGCTGTCCGGCATATCATTCAATTTTTCAAATACAGATCCGAACGGAACAATTTTTCCAGTCTGATATCCCCCCACAAAATTCTTGGATGAATCAAAAAAATTTATCGCGGATGGAATTCCCTCGTTGTAAAGCAGACTGCCGGTCCATAACACGAATGCATCCGCAGAAAGATTTTCACTCTGATAGAATGAATTTACAACACCATTATCCTGCTGAATCCTGACCAATGTTTGAAAAACCATGAACTCGACTAGGTCTTCATTCGTGCGCGTCAGTTCCTGAGCGGTGGTTTTAAGGGATTCCCTCTCAATTCTTGAATTATAGTATGTGAGCAGCGCAACTGAAATGATAGACGCTGCGAATGCGTAGTAAACAAATACAAATTCTTTTATTCTTTTTTTCGATGAAATAAATAATAGAAGCACGCACGTTATCAGGATATAAATAATTCTGATAAGCGGTGTTCCCTGCGGCTCGCTTTGAATCGAATCGAATACCCATCCGCTCAACTGAAGGACTGCAAAGATAATGGCAATAATTCTATAAGATTTTTTCCTCTCCTCTGTATTGAATAAGCTAAGCCAAAGCAAAAGAAGAGTCATTGAAAAAAGAAGAGAGCTGAATCCCAATGCAAGCAGATTGATATTCATCAAAAAGATGGGTGGAGAAGGAATAAGTGCAAAATCCTTGAAGTACCGGATTGTTGAATCGAAAATCACGCTTCTAATAGCCGCGCTTAAACCTCTGAGGGAAAGCAGATAAAGGAACAAAATTGCAATTGAGGCAAGAACTATTTTTATTTTTGAATTTTCCTGATTGCTTTCTCTCTCCGTAAAATATTCCCAGGTATATTTATATCCCGTGAATACTAAAATAATCAAGAAAAGAACTGTGACAAGAAATTCAAGAGGAGACCTGACCATTCCGAACGCAAAAACAGAAGAGAAATTAGCCGGATCGCTCAGAGAATTATGCACAAAAAAAGAAGGTATCTCAAAGGCGAAAAGTAGTATCCGTAAAAGTACCAAGAAGAGCGCAATTGAAATAAACCGGTACCTTCTCTTCTCAATTTTTTTTACACGTACGCGGAACCAGATTCCGCTCAGTACAATAATTAGCAAAGTGAGAGAGTACTGAATCAGAGTCACCTTTTTTTGAATCAGGAACAGCTCCGTGTCAAGAGACGGTTTGTCGAAAGTAGCTACTCCAATTTTATTTTTATAATTATTCAGAACTGGAAATGAATATCTTTTCCCGTCTTTTGATAATGGAGCGGTATCGGAATAATTAATTTCAATTTTTGTGAGCAGTGCGGAAGAAAGCGAATCCGTTAAATTTTCCGTTCTGTAAACTTTCCGGGAAAGAGAATACCTTTTTTCTACAGGAAGACTTATAACCAAAAGAAAGAATCTGCCTGAAATTTTTATTGTATCCGGTAAGACAATATATGTTATAGCTTTACGGCTTTGAAAAAAAGTCTGGCCTTTCAACGATCTGATTTTGATAAAATCATTTTTTTCGAGCACGGGTTGGCTATTCCATGCGAAAAGGGAATCGCGGTCATCATAAATCTGGATCAGATAATTTTTTAATTCATCCGAATTTAAAAGTGAAAGGAGATCCGGTTTGCTGCCTTTCGATTCATTGTCCCCTGATTCAATTCTCTTTTTTATATGATGCAATGTACGGAGCAGCGTGCTGCTTTTTGAATCAAAAGTCTGGCTGATCGCATTACATGTATAATCCACCCTGTCAATCAGAGTCTCATTCCAACTGTTTTTTTCTTTTTCAACAATAACCGGAGATAGGATTCCTGAGAGAGCAATCAGCAACACAATCAGAATCAGCAAGATCAGATATTTCTTATTCCGCTTAGAAATTTTAGCCGCCATTTCAATTTATGGTGATTTGAGAAATCCGCCACTGATTGTCGACAGATTGCAGGGAGATGAATACGTTGGCGCTGCCCCTAATTCCTCTGTGGTTAAACTTTAAGATGCCGGATGCAAACGGAGTGGACGCTTCAGATACAATATTGACTAATTTGAAACTTGCGCCGGTGTATACGCTTAAAAAATCCTTTATTACATAATAGGCCTGATTTGAACTGTAGTAGCCTGCCGTACCGTTTGAGAGACTTAGATAATTTTTGTCGCCGAAATAATTTGAGAATTTATCCACAGCCGCATTGTTCAATCCCTCTTCGATCCGGTAAAAAATTTTCTGGGCTTCCTTAATCTTTGCATCCTGTCCCGCAGCGGAGTTGCACAAAAAGATCATGCCCAGCAAAATAAATAACGCGGGTCTGCAAAATATATCTATTGCTATCTTCATCAACTTTTCATCAATATTTATAAGCAAAATAAATAAAAGAAATAAAAAAGCATACCATAGAGGTATGCTTTTCGGTAAAGGCCGCCTAAAATTTCAATTAGCGGTTTTTAACAACAGAATTGGGAATCTCTTTTCTCTCTGTGGAAACATTTCCTCTTTTCAATTCTCTGTTTCCTTCGACCGTCTGATAAGCCCAATCAAAAACAACTCTTTCGTTCGTTATATTTTTTACTCTTACTTTTGCGTAATGATTATCCCACGTCCATATTACATAAGTATGGCCTACAATGGCAGGAACATATTTAACATTCTCACCGGTTTTAAGAGGAACCCATCCTCCGGTCGGCGCATAAGGTATATCCCATATATCTTTGGTAGCACCCATATCCTCAATATCGCTGTCATCCCATACATTCAGATAGAAAGTGCCGTTGTAATTTTCGAAAAACAGATCGGCATATTTATCATTATAAGGGAGAACCAGATACTTGCTGAAATCATATCCTGCAGTCGATGGGAATTTTAGATAATCATTAATCGCCTGGTTAAAGCCTTCCGGTCTGGGAGTGCTGTAAGCTTCATCTTTGCTGAGATTGCTCTCATTCAAATTATAATCATAAGCGGTTACCGCATAATAAGT
>JAKAMT010000117.1 GCA_021812705.1 Bacteroidota bacterium
GTTTCTCTTTGTGTTCATTCAGCCTGGGGAATAATTTCTCTTTCATAAGGTTTTCTTCATAGGTAAAATGTTTTTCAACATAGTCCCTGAGATGTGTAAGCAGATATTTTATTTCTGCCTCCTGACTTTTAGGATTTCCAATTTCAAGGATTTCATTTGATATGGCAAATAAAAGCCGATGCTGAGAATCGATCTCATCATATCCCATGCGGCATTCGGGAGTCCAAACCATTCTTCTCATCCTTTATTCCTTTATCTTGTCAGGCGTTTATATTTTATTCTGTGAGGTATCTCAGAATCTTTTCCGAGCCTCTCTTTTCTGTTCTCCTGATAGTCAGAGAAATTTCCTTCAAACCAGTAAACACTGCTTTCCCCTTCGAAAGAGAGGATGTGTGTGCAAATTCTGTCTAAGAACCAGCGGTCGTGACTGATTACTACCGCGCATCCGGCAAAATTAAGAAGACCCTCTTCAAGTGCCCGCAATGTGTTGACATCCAGATCATTTGTGGGTTCGTCAAGCAAAATAACATTCGCGCACGATTTAAGAGCAAGTGCCAGATGAACTCTGTTCCGTTCGCCGCCGGATAGTACGCCAACTTTTTTCTGCTGATCGCCTCCTGTAAAATTAAATTGACCCACATATGCTCTCGAATTCTGTTCGCGGTTGCCGAGTTGAATAATATCGCTTCCGCCGGAGATCATTTCCCAAACTGTTTTTTCGGGATCAAGAATGTTTCTTGTCTGATCTATGTAAGCCAGCTTTACAGTTTCTCCAATTTTAAAAATGCCGCTGTCCGCTGTCTCCTGTCCAACTATCATTTTAAAAAGAGTTGTTTTACCCGCGCCGTTAGGTCCTATGACTCCAACAATTCCTCCCGGAGGCAATTTGAATTGCATATTTTCCATTAAGAGTCTTTCGCCGTATCCTTTGCTCACATTCTCTGCTTCAATAACCACATTACCCAAACGGGGTCCTGCGGGAATAAAAATCTCGAGATCTTTCTGGCGTTTTTCATTCTCTTCGTTAAGCATCTCCTCGTAAGAACTTATTCTCGCCTTCGATTTTGCGTGTCTTCCTCGCGGAGACATTCTGATCCATTCCAGTTCACGGTTCAAAGTTTTCTGCCGTTCGGTTTCTTTCTTCTCTTCTAATTTTAAACGTTCCTGTTTCTGCTCAAGCCATGAAGAATAATTTCCCTTCCACGGAATTCCTTCTCCTTTATCCAGTTCAAGAATCCATCCGGCCACATTGTCAAGAAAATAACGGTCGTGAGTAACTGCAATCACAGTTCCGGGATATCTTCTCAATTCCGCTTCGAGCCAGGCAACGGTTTCTGCATCAAGATGGTTTGTGGGTTCGTCAAGAAGCAGTATATCCGGCTTCTTAAGAAGCAATCGGCACAATGCCACTCTTCTTCTTTCTCCGCCCGAAAGTACATTAACCGGAGTGTCGCCTGGAGGGCATCCAAGAACGTCCATTGCCATTTCTAGTCTTGAATCCAGATCCCATGCTTCAAGATGATCCAATTTATCCTGCACCTTCGCCTGTTTATCCAGGAGAGCCGTCATTTCGTCATCTTCCATCGGTTCGGCAAATTTTGCATTGATCTCGTCATACTCTTTAAGCGTATCTACAATTTCCTGAACGCCCTCCTCAACAATCTCTTTTACGGTTTTGGTGTCGTCCAATTTCGGTTCCTGCTCCAAAAGTCCGACTGTGAATCCCGGGGAGATTGCAATTTCACCGTTAAAATCTTTGTCAACACCGCCGAGAATTTTTAAGAGCGTGCTTTTGCCCGAGCCGTTAAGACCGAGTACACCGATCTTTGCACCGTAGAAATATGACAGGTAAATATTTTTGAGTACCGGCTTGTTGTTGTAAAATTTGCTTACGCCGATCATCGAATAGATGATTTTATTGGGTTCGGTTACTGCCACGTTATTCTCCGCTTTCTTGGTGTGATTTTCAATAGGAAAGATAAAAAAAATCTTTTTAATTAAATCTTTCAAAAGATCGGAGGAAGGATTACAAAAATCCGAGATTATAAAACGTAGTGAAGGGAACTTAGAAAATCAGTTACCTCATGCCGCTGTCGTAATACGCTTTTGCCTGAATCATAACCCCTGGCGAAAGAAAATACGGACCGGTCACTGAAGAAATTGGCGAGGCCTTAACGCGCAGATAATATTTTCCTGCAGGTGCTGTGATGGAAAAAAATCCCTTTGCGCTTGTTCTGCTCTCTATTGAAATATTCTGATCCGTATCCTGCGCAATTACCGTACAAATATTCTCGTAAGCTGGCGGCTCCCAGCCTACAGGAATCGGGCCGGGATGACTTAAGTCGAATACCTGACCGTAAATAATGCCGGCATCTTTATCCGGCGGGGTAGGGAGCGCATCTGGATCTGTGCATGAGATGAAATTCAGAAAAATAACCGCCGCAATTATAATCAGAATAGAATTTTTCACAGAGCTCCTTCAATCAAAAAATTAGAATAAATTTCATTTGAAATTACTTGAAACTTTGAAACAATTCCAGACAAAAAAAAGAGCGGCATAGCCGCTCTCTAAAACCACATGTGATTCTAAAATTATTTTTTCAATTTGGCATCTTCCAGAAGAACCTTGTAGCTGTAGCCGTATCCGAAATCTTTGTTGACGGAAAGAGTTCCTTCAAAAGTCACAACATCGCCTACTTTCACTTCATCTTTTGTAGTAACTGTAAGATCAAAATCTTTTCCGCTGCTGGTTCCATCCTGAATATGCGCCCAGTTTTTCCCCATAATTCCGGAATTTACTTTTACAATTTTTCCTTTAATGGAAACAGATTTGTTTGAATAGGAATTAGGATTTGAGAAGATCTGGGCGATAGTTGCACCGCCGGCTGCCGGCTGAATATTTACATTCTCTTTTTCAATAGTTGGTTTTTGCGGAGTTGCCTGGAGCCCTTCCTGCACATTTGCCGGGGGAATTTTGCTTATGTTGTCCACAAAGAAGATTGAATCGAAAGTTTTTTTCAATTCCTTGCTTTCAAATTTTTTCATCTCCATTGCGCTGGTATAATAAAGGGTTTCGCCGTTCTTTACATCGAATGTGGTGGCTGCCATCCAGTATTCTTTGTCTCCCTCTTTTACTCTGAGATATGTATATGAATTAACTTGCACAGCTTCCTGAACAACAACCTGGTGAACATTGGCTTGTTTAGTAGGCGCCTGATTTTCTTTGTTCTCTTTAGAGCAGGCATTTACGGCAATTATTAGAGCCATTGATAATACTATAAATTTGAAACGCATCATATTTTCCTTGAACTGTTTGATAATTTTTGCGGGACAAATATACATAAAAGGGATTTGTAAAACTTTGATATTAAAACGGAAAATTTGCTCAAACACATGCATCGCAGTTCCCGCAAGCCGGCTCTCCGGGAAATCCGAAATAGTCTGAAATATATACTCTTCTGCAGGTGACAGATTTGAAATAATTTACTACGGAAAGCAGTTTCTTGTTGTCCCTTAAAAGCTTCTCTTTGAGATAATTCTCATCATGAAGTTCGTGGGGAAGATCCGATATAATTTTGAGATTTTTATTCTCTATCTCTCCTTCGGTTACTCCGTAACGATCCAGCATGCTAAGCACCGTTTCGACCCTGAAATCGCTTTTGTCCTTGAAGCTCATCTGCTCTCTTAAATGATCTATCCCCATCGAATTGGCTGCGTCAATGTCCGTTTTCATTATATCAAATAAACGGGAATAATAATTCGCATCGGGATTAGCCCACTTAATGAATTCCATCTGAGTGTAAAGATCCTGCTGATTGTAGAGGAGCATGCATAAAGAATCTTTGCCGTCTCTGCCGGCGCGGCCAATCTCCTGATAATAAGATTCAATTGAAGACGGAACCTCAGCATGCACAACAAAACGAATATCGGGCTTGTCTATTCCCATTCCGAACGCATTGGTGGCGAGAATTAAATTTTGCCTCCCCGATAAAAAATCTCTCTGCGTTCTTTTTCTTGTTTGCGCGTCAAGCTTTCCATGATAAATTCCGTGCTTGTAGCCTTTGTCGCCAAGTATCTGTGAATAATATTCCAATTTTTTTATGAGTGCAAAATAGATAATGCCGGGACCTTTGTATTTGTCGAGTACCTTATAAAGCGCGGCTAAAGTTTCTTTTTCATCATAAACATCTGTTGTTTCTAATCTCAAATTCGGACGTTCAATTCCCTCATGAAAGATTTTTATTTCATTTTTAGTTAGTCCGAGTTTTGCAATGATGTCTTTCTGAACATCCGGGGTCGCAGTGGCAGTGAGAGCAATTGTGAGCGGATTTCCAATAATCTGCCTGAACTCGGCAATCCTTGAGTAATCCGGCCGGAAATCATGTCCCCATTCAGAAATGCAATGGGCTTCGTCCACAGCGAGCATTGAAATTTTAGACTTCCCGATTGAGTCAATAAATTCCTCTTTTCTGAATCTTTCCGGCGTTACATAAAGGAGTTTTATTTTGCCTTCTGCAAATCTCTTTAATCTCTCTCTCCTCTGATCCGGAGAAACAGTTGAATTTATAAACTCTGCGGGAATATTTTTTTTCTTGAGAGCATCAACCTGATCCTGCATCAAGGCAATAAGTGGACTGATGACAATAGTCCCTCCTTCGAGCATCATGGCCGGCAGCTGATAACAGATCGATTTACCGCCTCCGGTAGGCATTAAAACTAAACTGTGCCCGTTTTCATTCAGCAGCCGTGTTATAATCTGTTCCTGTGTTCCTCTGAAAGAATCGAATCCGAAATATTTATATAAAGCCTGTTGGGGGGTCATCTTCTTTGAATTTCCGTTACAATGAGAAAAAAATGCAGAACAAATTTATCATTTATCTTAAAGATATTACATACTGCGCGCATCTCAATTTTTGATATATGACTAAAGAGTTATAATTGAACAATAATTCAAGAAGAGGAAGAGCGTTTAAAAATTAACTTTTATTAACATCTTGTATTTGTGAAGTTTGATTGAGTGTGACAACATTTTTTTATAATATTAAAACAGATTATAGATAAAGAAAATTAATTCATCATTTATTAATGAGGTAAAAAATGCAAAAGCAGTCGCGCAAAAATCATCCTCTCTTCTCAATTTTATTTTTAGCTGTGTGCCTCCTTTTCGTAAGCAAGATTTATGCTCAGGGAGAATTAACCTTTCAGGTCCCTCCCAAGGAGATACTCGATCTGGTGGATATCAAGCAGCCGCCGACACCCATAATTGACAGGACAATGAATTACATTGTATTCGTTGAGCGCCCGACATTTAAGACATTGAAGGAATTGGCAGAGAACGAACTTCGTTTAGCAGGAATTCGAATTAACACTCAGGCATTCGACGGCTCGCGCGGTACTTATTTTACCGGAATCTCGCTTCAGAATTTAAAGACAGGCAAAAATATTGAGATTACAGGATTGCCGAAAGATTTTAAAATTGAATACCCGGCATTTTCTCCAAGCTGCAAGTACTTTTCTTTTGTTAATGTGACGGAGAAGGGAATGGAACTCTGGCTGCTTACACTGAATACCGGCATTGCCAAAAAAGTTTCTTCTGAAAAATTATCTGCCGTTACAGGAACTCCTTACAGATGGTCTGCCGACGAAAAATTTCTTTATTGCTATCTGAGAAACAATTCAAAACCGACTTTTAAGGAATCTGCCCTGCCAACAGGTCCGGCTGTTCAGGAAGCGACCGGAATAAAAGCTCCCGTGCGCACCTATCAGGATCTTCTCAGAGACAATAATGATGAAGTCAAATTTGAGTACTATGCTACTTCTCCGATTGTAAAAATTTTCCTTGACGGAAAAACTGTACCTTATCTGCCAGCTCGAATTTATAAAAGCTTTGAAGCATCTCCGGACGGCAACTACACTTTGGTTGAAGAAGTGAATAAACCGTTTTCTTATCAGGTGCCTTATTTCCAGTTCCCTTACAAAGTAAAAGTGTTCGACAAAAATGGAACACTGGTTAAAGAATTGGCTTCTAAACCTCTCCAGGATAAAATTCCTACAAGCTTCGACGCGGTTGAATCCGGAAGAAGAGATTTTTCGTGGCGCGGCGATAACCCCGCAACATTGGTATGGTGCGAAGCTCAGGACGGCGGCGACCCTGCTGTTCCTGTCGCTAAAAGGGATAAAGTTTTTCAATCCGACGCTCCGTTTAAAGATGAGGGAAAATTTTTAACGGCCACACTGAACCGCTTCAGAGGAATTACATGGGGAGATAATTCAACCGCTGTTATGACAGATTCTTGGCGAAAAAACAGAAACACAAAATCATATCTGATTAATCCCGAGAATCCGGATGAAAATCCTAAAATTATTTATGACGGATCCAGCGAAGATCTTTATAACAATCCGGGCAGATTTGTAACCGAACCGAATAAATTCAACGAACAGACTCTTCTATTCAGCAAAGACAAAAGCAAACTCTATCTTATCGGAGAGGGATTCTCCGCCGAAGGAAACAAGCCGTTCGTGGATGAATACATTATTAAAACAGGCGAGAAAAAAAGATTATGGCGGGCCGACGGGAAAAATACATACGAAGCAATTGTGAGAATTTTGGATATCGAGAATAATCAGATTCTTACAAGGATAGAGGGACAAAAAGTATTTCCGAATTATTTTATAAGAAATATTGGCTCCCCGAATGATCTGAAACAAATTACATTTCTGCCGAATCCGTACAAATCTTTCGAAAATGTTTCCAAACAAAAAATTTCATACAAACGTGAAGACGGTGTCGATCTTACTGCCACGCTTTATCTTCCCGCAGGTTATGATAAATCGAAGGGAAGACTTCCGATGCTTATGGAAGCATATCCCACTGAATTTAAAGATGCCGGCGCTGCGGGAATGGTAAGAGAATCGCCTCACCGTTTTGTTTCTCTTAATTACGGTTCGCCTGTATTTTGGGCTGCAAGAGGATATGCGGTTATGCAGGGCGCCTCATTTCCGATCATCGGAAAAGGAAATGAAGAACCGAACGATACTTATATTGAACAGTTGGTGGCAAATGCCAAAGCAGCCATTAAAGCAGTCGATGACATGGGTGTGGTCGATCCCAAAAGAGTTGCCGTTATGGGGCATTCGTACGGCGCATTCATGACTGCAAATCTGCTGGCCCATTCGGACCTTTTTGCAGCGGGCATTGCAAGAAGCGGCGCATACAACAGAACTCTTACTCCTTTCGGATTCCAATCTGAGGAAAGAACATTCTGGCAGGCTAAGGATGTATATAATAAAATGTCGCCGTTTAATTATGCCGATCAGCTGAAAACCCCGATACTCCTAATTCACGGCGAGCTGGACAACAACAGCGGAACGTTTCCGATTAACAGCGAAAGACTTTTTGCCGCATTGAAAGGATTGGGAGGCACGGCTCGTTTAGTTTTTCTCCCTTATGAAAGTCATGGCTATGCCGCCAGAGAAAATATCTTACATATGCTATGGGAGATGGATTCCTGGCTTGAAAAATATGTGAAGAACAGAAAATAAATTTTTATAAATGATATCTTTCAAAGAGAGGCTGCTAATCACAGCCTCTTCTTTTTTTGCTCTCATTCGCAATCCCGCCCGTCTGGGCCGGGCAAGCATCCAGTATCAAGAATCCAGCACCCAGTACCCAGCATTAGTCTATCCAGGACGCTATGATTATATTTGCATCAACAATGAGGCAGCTAAAGTGACAAAATTATTTCTGAAAAAAAATGAAGAGAGAAGAATTAATCAGGGGCATCTCTGGATCTTCAGTAATGAGATATCCGGAAAAGAAGGGGATGCGGTGAATGGGGATATCGTACAGGTTTTTGATTATAAGAATAATTTTCTCGCTTGCGGATTTTACAACGCCAACTCTTTGATAGCGGTTAGAATTCTTTCGGATGAAATTGATTTAGATCTTGAAAAACTATTCAGATCAAGATTGAAAGCAGCCTTCGCGCTTAGAAAAACCGTTTATCCGAACCGGGATTCTTTCAGGATGGTCTTCAGCGAAAGCGATTACCTGCCGGGATTGATAATAGACAAATATAATTCCACATTCGTTCTGCAGGTTTATTCATGGGGAATGGAAAAAAATATTGAACTTATCGTGAAGATTCTGGCCGATGATTATTCTGCTGAAAATATTTTTACAAAAGGGGAAGAATATTTCAGAACTCTGGAAGGTTTACCGGCTGATGATAAAATTTATCTAGGAACGATGCAGAACGAAATAATAAGCGACGGAAAAGTTAAGTATGAAATCGATTTTTCGAGTGGGCATAAAACCGGTTTCTATTTCGACCAGTGCGATAACCGGCAATTTTTTGGAACTCTTTGCGAAAATAAAAGCGTGCTCGATTGTTTCTGCAATTCGGGAGGATTCGGACTGCATGCAGTTGCAAATAATGCCGCTCTAGTGGAATTCGCAGATTCTTCCGCCGAAGAAATAAATAACGCCGCCAAAAATTTTTCTCTGAACAAATTTGAATGCAAAACGGAATTCATAAAATCCGATGTTTTTGACTATCTGGAGAAATGCATTGCGGAGAATAAAAAATTTGACGTTATTAATCTGGATCCCCCCGCATTCGCAAAAAACAAAAAGGCGCTGCAGACTGCAATAAAAGGTTATGA
>JAKAMT010000118.1 GCA_021812705.1 Bacteroidota bacterium
AATGAAAATAAAGGTTGTAAAAATCGGCAATTCGCGCGGGATACGAATCCCAAAATCATTAATTAATGAGAGCGGCCTGAAAGATGAAGCTGAACTTGCCGTAAGTAACGGTCAAATCATTATAAAACCGGTATCGGCAATGAGAAAATCATGGGGCGCCGCGTTCAAGAAGATGGCGGAGAAGCAGGACGATATTTTATTGGACGGCGAATCTGTCTCACGCAGCACAAAATGGGATGAAGAAGAATGGGAGTGGTAAATGTTTTCCCGGTTTGAGATTTATTACGTCAATTTAGATCCGACAGTCGGAAGAGAAATAAAGAAGACCCGCCCGTGCGTGATCATCTCCCCTGATGAAATGAATTACAACATCTCGACGGTAATAATAGCCCCAATTACTTCCAAGCTGCATAATTATCCCACCAGAGTCCCGTGCAAAGTCGAAGGCAAGCAGGGCCAGATAGTATTAGACCAGATCAGAACCGTCGATAAAATCAGACTGGTTAAAAAGATAGATTCGTTAAATAAATTGACCCGGGCTAAAGTTCTGAATGTTTTAAATGAAATGTTTTCCGAATGAAAATCCCGGATTGATAATTTGGGGAAGGGCACCGCAAACCGGAAAGTCCGGCGGAAATAGTTCTCAATGTTGCGGCAAACTATAGCAAATCAATTTTTAATTATTTTTAAACGCTTTTTTAATTCAAACAATAGCTTTCTGAGTTCAGAGAGGATTTAATTTAATGGAATAAATCCTTCTTTTTTCCTTACTATATTCAGAGGAAAAATGAATTTTAATACAAGTCGATTTTAAAATTATTGTTTAACAGTTTTTTTTTCAATTATTAGCTTATATTTTGTAATATGCGGATAAGGTTCATTCTCATAATTGTAGAAAAATCCGCTGCTGTCAGCAAAAATGTACCGGCCCAATTTAATTCCCAATTCCTTCTCTGAGATGCATCCAAGAAATTCTTTTGTGTTGATATCCCAAAAGTCTAAATATGGTTTGATAATTTTATTTTCTTCATCAACATAAAATATATAGTCAATTATTAAATTTTTGGTTTTAATGAGTCCGACTGATCCGGCGAGAGGGTAAACATATAGTGGAGTTTGGGATTTTATATAAGGCGGTTTATAGAAGGATACATCTCTTTTTAATTGGAATTGTTCCCCATCCAGATTATCATAAAAAATAATACGATATGGATAATAATCTGATAGGAGTATTCCCTTCTCAGAGTCGTTTATTTTTAAAATACGAGATGAGAATCCGCTGTTCTCAATTTCAAATTTTTTCGCCCCTGAGTATCTTTCTCCAAATTTTTTTACGGGGTCAGTAGTACTTTTTTCTAAGTTATATTTATAAATGAGTTCGTCGAGATATGTATTTGGGAAGCCCACAACAAATACTTCTTCAGGAGAAAAGGCTTGAACGAATGTGGGCTGCATTTTAGTACCTAAGATATAAATAACACTCCCAAGTGAATCAAAAACCGTAATATTTCTTTTTTTCATATCAACGACATATACATTACCCGAAATATCGACATCAATCCCTCTGGGCTCCAGAAATTCACCCGGCCCTTTTCCCTCCCCCTTTCCAAAACTTTTAATAAATTGACCGGTGGATGAATATTTTTTTACATTTTTAAAAGCATAATCTGCAAGATACAGTTCACCACTTTTATTTACATAAATATCTGTAGGATGGCCTATAATTTCATTTTCGTTCCCTTTTTCTTTCCCAATTTCAAGAATCTTCTCCAATTTCACGGTTATAGAAGATTCAATACGTTGATCATCACAGCAGATAAAAAGAATGGGCATCATAACAGTTATAATAGTTTTTATCATTTTCATAATTATACCTTTATTATAATTAGTAAAGATCGCAACCATTATTTAAAGTTTTTATCTTTTATTGAGCGGGTGGTTCACATTTTGCACATTCTAATAAACGTGTATCGCCCTTGCATTGATATGTATCGCAGCGATAAGTACGCCACCACTTTATATTCGCACAGTTTGGATCACTGCTACAATCAGTTGTTGGAAGAGCATCTATTAAATTAATACATGTAGTAAATATTAATAGAATAATTAAAATTATGATTTTTTTCTTTGTCATAGTTATTTTCTCCTAAAGACTATAAAGATCACAATTGGGGCAAGTGAATCCGAAATGTTGGTGATCTCCATAGCACATATAAGAATAGCATTGATAAAATCGTGTTTTTCCGACAGGGCAACTTGAAGAGCCCCAACAAAAATTAGGTGGAAGATCAACATTAGCTTTGATTTCGAAAATTGCTGAGGATAGGATAATTACACAGGATACTAATAATAACATCATCTTCGTTCTCATATTTCCTCCTATTTATAGTTGCGATCTTTCTACTATACTATGTATTTTGTCAATGTAGTTGTCAAATATTTTTTCTGAGCCAAGCATCATTGTGATATCTTGAACCCTGTTCATATTATTCAATAATATTTTCACTGGAGTTGCAACTTTAAGTGAAGCTATAATTTCTTTGTTTTTATCATAAATCAAGTAATTATTGATTTTTTTATGTTTAAGAAATGCTTTAAGAACTGTGATATTGTTTGCGTGAGCGATCAAAATCGGTTTTATTTTTCCGTTAAATTTATTTGTTAGTTTATTCCAATAATATGCTTCATCCAAACAAGCAGAACAGTCATTTAAAGAAAACACTAGAAGAAGCAAATAAGGTTCTGATCTTTTTTCGAAAATATTTTTGTATTCCAAGGCTGGGATTAATTCAACATCTATTTGATCACCATTCTTAAGCTTTTCCTGTTTAAGATTAAATAATTTGAATGATAGCGGGATTGCACAGAGCAAGAGAATTAATATAATTAATAAAGGTCTATATTTAGATTTATCAAAAGAATATTTCGGGTTGTACTTTATTAATACTATAATAGAAACACAAAGAAAGATAATATCGCGGAGTAATACCAGATAATTAATTTTTTGACTGAATAGACTACCAAAGCAATTGCATATCCATTCCTTCCCAGTTGCCATACTATAAATTGTAAAGCTTATGAAAAAGATCAGCATTATCATTGAGATTCTTACTGCTGGTTTCCCGTAAATATTAAAGATAATCATTATACCTATAAGCATCTCAGTAATACATATTAACAATGCTACTGGTTGAGCAGCATCGGGAGGAAGGATTTCATATGATTTAATTGTTTCTATAAAATCATTTATCGTAATTTGCTTGAAGATGCTGGAAATAATGAATATAATCCCTAAGATCATCCTAAGTAATAAATATATTTTTCCCATAACCCCTCACTAGGATTGATTAATATGATATGATTATTCCACTTACATTATTTAGATCTTTAATAAATAAAGTACCATTAATTTCTTTACAATTGAGACTATATTTATTAATACGTCGACATTTTAATCAAGAGTCTTTATGCATTCCCAGCCGAAAAAGTTGTGTTGCTCATAATCTTCCGCCATTCAGATGAAGAGATTCCGTATGACAGGGTCTCATTTGTTTTAGGATCAATAACATTCACAGCACAATTTTGAACATAATAGTGAATCCGCTGGCGCGGCTTAATGAAATTAATGATCCACTTGAACTGCCATTCCATTTGAATTTTATCCCACCAATTATTTTACTGTCTAATTAACCGCCACGTCAAGTGAAGTGATGTTTAATAAAGTAAGATTCACAAATTCAATTTCAGTCATGATTAATGATTTCAACTTAATTATCCTAACATTTTAGAATAACACCAGAAGCTTACTTTGTAAATTGAATTAAAGCATTGCACAAATGTTCAGTGTTTTTGTTTTAATTCATAAATTAGTTTTGACAACAGGATAATAAAATCTACAAGAAGATTTTAAAATAATAAATCGATTACCCCAATCCGCTGAGAATGAATCATACTGTATAACTTGAGAGATGAAAAGTGTCAGAAAAAGAAGATATCAAACTAGCTGTATTGTATCTCTATAATTAATATGCAAAATATTTTTGAATAAAACATTAGTACAAGTACTAATATTTAAACTTTTTTTAGGGCAAAATGGGCAAAAAGTTTAGTACTTATACTAAACTTGATAGGCTAAGCAAGATTTTTTTACCATCGAGTCAAATTATCCCGAATCAATTTTCAATACTGTCTTCAAGTAAACAGTCGGCGCTAAACAGATAATAAATAAGCCGGCGGCATCTCTGCTGCCGGCAGAATTTTTCAATCCTATTTTTTCTTATTCCACGATTCCAGTCTTTTAACCGCTAAATCAAATATTTTTGAGATTTCCGTTTCGAGATTATCCGTACTGATTATTACCGAATCGTAATTTACAGGCGTGCGGTAATTTAAAAGAACTTCTTCCGTTACCATTTCTCTTACAAACTTCCCCTCTTCAGGATATTTTTTATTATCCCTAACCTGCATGTAGAAAGATTCATTTTTCACATTGAAATCAAGTATCTCTTTCAGGAGAGAATTCATGTAGATAATATTGACCGCAACTTCTTTCGAATTATTAAGTGTGCAGGTCACCAGCAGCAATTCTATCTCGGCTTTCGCCGTCATTTCATATCCTGCGTCTTTGAACTTATTGTAAATTAATCTGCCGATTTTCTGATTGAGTTCCGAATCATTATCTGATACAATAGGATAATTAATGCTGATCTGTTTTTCTTTGGTTTCTGCAAAAATGGAAAGGGTTGAAAACAGCAGGAAGAAAACGAGTAAGAGTTTTACGAAAAGATACTGATTTTTGGATAACATTCTAACCTCCGGTTATTTCGTTATTTGTTTAAATCGTCGGTGATACAACGATTTACTCAGTACCTTTCTTTTATAGATGCTCCTTTTAATTTCTTAATTCAATCGGGGAAAAATCTGTCTCCCCTGCGCTGCAAAATAAATAACGCAAACCTGACCGGATATATTAGAGAGTGTTTTTAATATAAATTCAAACTAATACAATCGGTTTCAAAAATCAAGTCCGCGGGCAAATATGAATCGGAGATATTTTTAATTGCACTTTTTATTCCCCTTCCGCGTTATCTGTATGGAAGTTTTATTCTTGACTTAATTGAATAGTATCCACATCTTTCAATAAGTTTTTACCCCAATTCAAAAGCCAATAAACAGTCAGAGGAATTAATGGAACAGCTTACAGAACTCACATCCAACAAAGAGATGTTTTTCACATTCATGAGCGGGAATTTTAAAGTATTCCAGAACTCGAACATTTTTCTGCGCGACGTTCAGTACGCGGTTAAAAGCTATTTCGAAAAGAGGAATGTGAAACTGAAAAGAGTCGCGGCGGAAAAACTGGCCGTTGAGTTTTTAAGGATACTCGAATCCGGTGGCGACCTGAAAAAAATTACATCAAATGCGTGGAAAGTGAATTTTTCTTTCAATAAGAATGTTACAGAGATAAAGACAGAAGCAGCACAGTAACATCAAGAAAGGAAATAAGATGAATCGGAATAAATCTGAGAATGAAGTTTTATCCGAAGAAGCAATATCTGTAACGGAAAAAGCTGTAAAGCAGGTTAAAAGGATCAAAGAGGAGAACAATATTCCCGAACCCAGCGCGCTCAGAGTCTCGGTCAAAGGAGGCGGCTGTTCCGGACTCACCTACCAGATGGGTTTCGATTCAGAAGCGAAAGACGGAGACACAATAATAGAGAAAGAGGGCGTTAAGATTGTGGTCGACGGCAAAAGTCTCTTCTATCTTTCCGGCACCGTGCTCGATTTCAGCGACGGGCTGAACGGAAAAGGATTTACATTCAAAAATCCGAATGCCGTTAAAACCTGCGGGTGCGGCGAATCTTTCGGAGTGTGAAAAATGGACCGGAAAAATTTCCTCTCGTCCCTTGGTCTTTTGACCATAGCGGGAAGTCTTAAAAAAGTTGACGCGATAACAAATAAAATAAATCAAACAATACACAGGAGCAATAAAATGAGCAAATTTGAATTGATGCCGCTTCCATATGCGTTTAACGCGCTTGAACCGCATATCGATGCCCGCACTATGGAGATTCATCACGACAAACATCACGCCGCGTATGTAAACAATCTTAACAAGGCAGTCGAAGGCACAGAACTGGAAGGAAAATCTTTTGAAGATCTTTTCAAAAATGTTTCCAAATCACCCGCGGCCGTAAGAAACAACGGCGGCGGAGTATGGAACCACAATCTCTTCTGGCAGGTGATGGGACCTAATAAAGGCGGACAGCCATCGGGCGCATTGGCAGACGCAATCAACGGCGCTTTCGGATCGTTCGATAAATTCAAGGAATTATTTTCGAACGCCGCTGCCACAAGATTCGGCTCCGGCTGGGCCTGGCTGGTTCTTTCGGACGGCAAGCTGGTTGTAACATCAACACCGAATCAGGATAATCCTCTGATGGACGTTGCCGAAGTTAAAGGCACTCCACTCTTAACACTCGACGTTTGGGAACACGCATACTATCTGAATTATCAGAACAGGCGTCCAGATTACATCGCAAGCTGGTGGAATGTTGTTAACTGGGATGAAGTTGCAAAGAGATTCTCTTCCGCAAAATAATTCCGGTGAGATAAGATTATAAATCATCAACCGATGCACAAAAAAAATCCCGCTCAGGCGGGATTTTTTGTTTTCTTTAATTCAGAGAATTAAAATTCTATCCCCTTGATTTTAAGGCGGTTGATTGCTCTCTGCAGTGCAAGTTCCGCGCGCATTACATCAAGGTCGGCAGTGCGTGTGCTCAAGCGATCCTTTGCGCGCTGGTAAGCTTTCTGCGCTCTCTCAACGTCAATCTCGTCTTCCAATTCAACGCTGTCCGCAAGAAGAAGAATTTTATTATCCTTCACTTCAACCGTCCCGCCGCTTGTGGCGTAGAGAATCGATTTATCGTTAAGATCTTCGATTTTAATTTTGCCTATTTCGAGTGAGCTCAGAATCGGCGCGTGATTAAAGAGAATCTGAAAATTTCCCATCGTGCCGGGTACGGTGACGGATTTTACATTTCCCTTATACGCGCTCTTTGAAGGGGTTATTATTTCTATAAAAAGTTCTTTCATAATAGATTCGGTTTCTCTCTTTACTGCATGCTCTTGGCTTTTTCAACTGCTTCTTCGATTGTGCCTACATACATAAACGCCTGTTCGGGAAGATTGTCATGTTTTCCTTCAAGAATCTCTTTGAAGCTTCTGATTGTATCTTCGATCTTAACATACTTGCCCGCAAAACCGGTGAACTGTTCGGCTACATGGAACGGCTGGCTCAAGAATCTCTGGATTCTTCTAGCGCGGCGTACAATAATTTTATCCTCTTCCGACAATTCATCCATACCGAGAATGTTGATAATATCCTGAAGATCTTTATACGACTGAAGAATTTCTTTTACCTGTTTAGCAACTCTGTAGTGTTCCTCTCCAACTATATCCGGCTGAAGAATTCTCGATGTCGAATCGAGAGGATCCACCGCGGGATAGATGCCGAGTTCGGAGATCTGGCGGCTCAACACTGTCGTTGCGTCCAAGTGAGAGAACGCGGTTGCAGGAGCGGGATCGGTCAAGTCATCCGCAGGAACGTAGATTGCCTGCACTGAAGTGATGGAACCTTTATCCGTTGATGTAATTCTTTCCTGCAGTTCGCCCATTTCCGATGAAAGGTTCGGCTGATATCCTACTGCCGATGGCATACGTCCAAGCAGCGCCGATACTTCTGAGCCGGCCTGTGTGAAACGGAAAATGTTATCGATAAAGAGAAGCACATCTCTCTCTTCTTCATCGCGGAAATATTCTGCGATTGCCAATCCGGTAAGACCGATTCTCAATCTAGCTCCCGGCGGTTCGTTCATCTGTCCGAACACTAATGCAGTTTTTGGAAGCACGCCCGATTCTTTCATTTCGAGCCAGAGGTCATTGCCTTCTCTTGTTCTTTCACCTACACCTGCGAATACAGAATAGCCGCCGTGCTGTTTAGCGATATTGTGGATCAGTTCCTGGATGATAACTGTTTTGCCCACGCCCGCGCCGCCGAACAATCCGGTTTTACCGCCTTTGGAGTAAGGTTCGAGAAGATCGATAACTTTAATGCCTGTTTCGAACATCTCCTGGCGTGTTGAGAGGTTATCGAATTTAGGTGAATGGCGGTGGATTGCATATTTTTTCTTTGTTTTGATCTCCCCCTGTCCGTCAATTCCTTCGCCGATTACATTTATCAAACGGCCCAGTGTTTCCGGTCCAACCGGTACGGAGATCGGCTGACCCGTATCCATAGCCTTCATTCCGCGCACCAATCCATCCGTAGAATCCATTGCCACAGTGCGGACTCTATCCTCGCCCAGATGCTGCTGGACTTCGACGATCAGAATTTCATCGACGCCTTCGAGATTTTTTCTTGGAATATTTATTGCGTTATATATTGCGGGCAGCGTGCCGCCGGCAAAATCAATATCCACAACGGGACCAATTACTTGGGCAATAATGCCTTCGTTCTGAGCCATTTTTTATCCTTTTATTTCAAAATTTGAAGCCAAAAATTATGAAAGAATGAGCTGATTTCCAAAGATTTTAAACGTACAGACGTCCCACTGGGACGTCTCAGCTCTCATTGAG
>JAKAMT010000119.1 GCA_021812705.1 Bacteroidota bacterium
TGCAGGTTCTGCCGAAGGCATCCCTTTGGGAGAGTCCTGTTCCGGGCACAAATTGAAAAAACTATAGTAAAAAGTTCAATCAAGGGAATATTAAAACGAGGCAGTGTCCCGCTTTGCGGGATTCCGGGCACGATTGAAAAGTTTTCAATAAATTTTGTCCAAATGATTTGTGCTGGTAGATCCGCCTTCGGCGGACAAGCGCGCTAGCTTCAGGAGCTAGTTGTCGTCCCGCGAAGCGGGATTCTGAGTACAAAATAGAAGAAAAGATAAACAAGTAGTTCGAATTATAATCATATCCTTCCTTTCCCATTGAAAATGTCATTCCATTATTTTAGGTTGCAAGCACAACAATGCGAACCAACCGTGGGGATACAGATATTAAGAATCATTTCATTTATTCACTTGCAAATTTTAAGCCGAATGACTTTTTAGATAACAAATACTGTCATCTTCAAGATTTGTTAACCAAATTTTAAGAATAGTTTGTATGGTATTCCAGTTTTGAAGCAGTTGGTTATTTCTTAGCAACATTTTCAAATGGACGCAATATAATACTGACTTTTAAAACTATTTTTGAGTTGAACTATCCGGCACAATCGATTAAGAACTATGGGCAAAAAATGAAAGCTATATTTTTCTTCTTCTTATTGGTTCAAAATCTTGCCTTCAGTCAAAATCCAATATGGAACAAAGTGGAGGATATTAAATACTATTTTTACCCAAATAAAATATTCTGCCCTGATGAAAATTACATGTACTTGAGTGTTCAGCAAAACCCTGATTCTAAATTCCTTATTTCAAGAAATAATGGACTTAATTGGACCCCTTACATTATTCCCAATCTTCGTGGTGGCGTCAATATGGTATTCGTCACTTTCAATAAAACAATTCTTTTATCGACTACCCTCTCCAGAATATTTAGATCGACTGATAATGGGATTTCTTGGCAAATGTCTACTGCAATACCAATACAAGTTATAAAAATAGTCCAGGATTCTAAAGGAGATCTATTCGCATTTACAATTGCAGAGTATAGTGAAATTGTTTATGTATCTCACGACGATGGGAAGACATGGGAAACTCAAGGGACTGGTTTATGGAGAGAATTTCAGGAATCAATTACAGATATTGAATATGGGTCGGATAATATCATTTATGTGGCTACTTCCAAGGCATTATACACTTCGACTGATTTAGGTTTTACCTGGAAAAAATCTTCATTAAATAATATTCTAGTCAGTTCTCTAGTTATAAGTAAAGATGGAACAGTTATTGCGGGCAGTTCAACCGGGGATTTATTTTATTCAAATGACCATGGATTATCCTGGTCAAAATCATTTTTGGATTACAAGACGAGAATTATTCAAGATATAATTGTTGATAAAAAAGGTTATCTATATGCGGCGACCGGAGAATATCCGCCCTACGGAAAACTTGGCGGTATATTTAGGTCAATAGATAATGGAATTTCATGGCAGTGTATAGGATTGAAAGATACTCTTGTCATTGCAATTGCCTTCAATTCTGAAGGCAGGTTGTTTGCGGTATTGTTCAATCAGTTATTATACAGTTCTGCCAAATTCTGTGATTTGGAATATGAAACATTAAAAATTTTACCAAATTACCCAAACCCCTTTTTGAATTTCACTACAATACCTTATTCAATTAAAATCATGTCGCCAATTAAAATAATTATATATAATTCTCTTGGTCAGTTAATAAATGAGACTAATTATGAAGTTAAACCTGCAGGTAACCACAATTATATTTGGGATGCACATAATTTTAGTTCAGGTGTTTACATAGTGACTGTCCTTTCTAATATTGGATGCGTTGCCAAAAAAATTCTGTTAATTAAATAAACTCTTCCAATTCCAGCGAAGTCTACGAATTCAAGTTGTCATATTCATTATATTCAATTTCAAAGATGCAACATTAGGATGTAGCTGCTGTCTATTCTAAGACCTAATCTTTACCTTTGTTGCACTTCTTATATTCATTTTGGTATTTTCGAATAGATTTTAATTTGATAATTAACCATCTATTTGCAAAAGCGTTTTTTTTGAAAACAGGCATGTGTCAAAAATAAAAGAAAATAAAATTCAGTCCGAAGAAGTATATAACCACTCAATAAAATTTGCCAACTCCCACTACGAAAATTATCCTGTGGCTTCAATTCTTCTGCCGAAAAAACTTAGGAAGCATGTGGCCATAGTCTATCAATTCGCACGACAAGCAGACGATATGGCAGATGAGGCGGTTGAGAGTGAAGAGTTAAGAGTGAAGAGCTTAAGTGAATATGAGAATTCTCTCAAACGGTGTCTCGCGGGCAAATATGAAAATGAGTTCTGGCAGGCTTTGCATAACACAATCAATGAATTTCATCTGACGCCAAAATATTTTTTCGATCTCCTTAACGCGTTCAAGCAGGATACAGTAAAAAAGCGGTATGAGACATTCGATGAATTAATTGATTACTGCAGCCGCTCTGCAAATCCCGTAGGACGCATTATACTTGAGTTCTTTAATGTGCGGGATGAAAAAACAATGCTGCATTCCGATTCAATTTGTACTGCACTTCAGCTGACCAATTTTTATCAGGATATCTCGATTGATATTGAGAAGGGACGGATCTATATACCGCTGGATGAGATGGCGCAATTCGGTGTATCCGAGAAGCAGTTTTCTTTAAGAGAAAATAGTACTAACTTTGAACAGTTGGTAGCGTTCCAGGTGAACCGGACTGCAAAGCTATTCAGTGAAGGAAAGAAATTAATTCCGGCATTGCCTAAAGGACTGAAAAGGCAGATAATATTAACGATCATAGGGGGAGAAACAATTTTAAAAAAGATCAGGGCGATAAATTACCGGACGATTCTTGAAAGACCCGGACTTTCAAAAGTAGATTATATAAAAATATTTTTTAAATCATTCTTCTGATTATGGACGAACAGTTAAAACAGATAGCCAAGGAGAGCAACAGCAGTTTTTACTACGCGTTCTCTTTGCTGGAGCAGCCCAAGCGCGATGCGATGAACGCCGTGTACGCATTCTGCCGCAAGACGGACGATATTGTTGACGAAGGGGATGATTCCGAAGAGATAAAATTTGAACGTCTGCGGAAGTGGAAGAATGAATTGGAAAAAGCCCTTTTCTCAAAATCTGATTCTTATCTCTTCACAAAACTTGCTTCGATAATCCGTCAATTTAATATACCCGTAGATCCCTTCTTCGAACTGATAAAAGGAATGGAGATGGATCTGCAGCATACCCGTTACCGCAGCATGGATGATCTAGTTCAGTACTGCTACCGGGTTGCTTCCACGGTCGGACTGATGTGCATTGAAATCTTCGGTTACAAGAATAGATCCGCTAAAGACTACGCGGTAAATCTTGGCCTCGCGATGCAGATGACAAATATTCTTCGAGATGTAAAAAAAGATTCCGAACGAGGAAGAATTTACCTGCCTCAGAACGATCTGACAAATTTCAACTACAGCGAAGAAGATCTTTTTGCCCTCAGATATAATTCAAATTTTGTCTCGCTTATGAAATATGAGGCGGCGATAGCAGAAAAATATTTTAATAAAGCGGATCAATCGCTCGACTTCGACGACAAGCCTTCCATGTTTCCCGCACGTGCAATGCAGCATATTTATCACCGTCTGCTTAAAAAAATTGAGAGAGAAAAGTTCGACGTCTTCAATCAGAAAATAAAGGTCGGTTCACTCGAGAAAGGCGCAATCTCTCTGGGCGTTTGGGCTAAATACAGTTTAGTCTACTGATGAAAAAAGTAATTGTGATAGGCGGCGGCTTTGCCGGACTTAGCGCATCTGTAGATCTCGCGGAAAATAATTTTGAAGTAACACTAATAGAAGCCTCGCCAAAACTGGGCGGCAGGGCTTATTCAGTTGAAGATCCTGAATTCGGTTCATTCGATAACGGTCAGCATATATTAATGGGCTGTTATGATGAAACAATTTCATTTTTAGAAAAGATCGGTTCCTATTCAAAATTAGATATTCAGGATTCACTCTCCATTCCGTTCGTCAGACCAGGCGGAGCGATTTATAAATTAACCGCGAAAAAAATCTATATCCGTTAAACATTTTATTCTCAATTCTAAATTACCGGGCTCTTTCTCTAAAGGAAAGATTTAAAGTAATCGATTTCTTCCTCGATCTCGTCTGCTGTTATTCCTGCGATCTTAAAGATAAAACTGTGAAAGAATGGCTTGACTGCAAAAGACAAAGCGGAAACTCCATTAAGTCGTTATGGGAGATTATTACTGTAGGCGCTCTGAATACAAGAATTGAATATGCTTCCGCAGAAATTTTCAGTGATATTCTTAAAATTATTTTTTTTACCGGCAACCGGTCATCAAAAATAATTCTTTCGAAAGTCGGATTGAGCGGGCTTTATTGTGAACCGGCTTCAGATTACATTACTCGAAGAGGAGGGAAGGTAATCCTATCCGAACGGATAATAAAATTCATTACAGAGGATAACCAGATAGCAGGGGTTATATCGGATAAGCATGAATATACCGGATTCGATGCAGTTTTATTTGCCATTCCTGCTTATGCGCTCGAAAAAATTAGTTCTGAGTCTAAATGCGATCTAGCCATTCCTGAATTAAATTATTCCCCGATTGTGAACGTGCATTTCCTATTGAACAAGAATACGTTTACCGAGAAATTTTATGGGCTGATAGAGTCGGAGATCCATTGGGTATTCAACCACGGCAGCTACATCACGGCAATGACAAGCGCCGCCGAAAATCTGATCGGTTTGGAGGGGGAAAAAATATCTGAATTTTTTGCTTCCGAGTTGAAAAAATATTTTCCTATATTCCACAAAGAAAATATTATAAGTTCCAAAGTTATTAAAGAGAAACGCGCGACATTTATTCCCGATGTTTCATCGAACGAGAAGAGAAATAATTTTAAAGAATCGATTAAAGGTATGTTTGTAGCAGGAGATTGGACTGATACAGGATTGCCTTCAACTGTAGAAAGCGCAGTATCAAGCGGGAGACGAGCCGCACAAAGGATAATCACTTCTCTGAAATAATCTGTTCGGAGAAATTCTAAATAAACAACTACTGTTAACACTAAGGAGGAAAAATGTCCATCCTAAAAGAAAAGTTACGCGAGAAAATTGCTGCGGAACGCCCGAGAACCGATAAGCTGCTTAAAGAATTTGGAAACGTAAAGGTAGACGAAGTTACAATCGGTCAAATTATCGGAGGCATGCGCGATATAAAGAGCCTTGTAACTGATATCTCCTATCTCGATCCGTTCGAAGGAATACGTTTCCGCGGATTCACAATTCCTGAAGTATTTGAAAAACTTCCTAAAGTTGCCGGAAGCGAAATGCCTTCCGTCGAAAGCTTCTTCTATCTTCTCTTGACCGGAGATATTCCGACAGAAAAAGAAGTCGCCGAAGTTAAAGCGGAATTCGACAGCAGAAAAACAGTACCTGCTTATGTATTCGAACTTTTGCGCGCAATGCCGATCGATTCGCATCCGATGACAATGTTTGCTACCGCAATCATGTGCATGCAAAAGGATTCAATCTTTGCTCATGAGTATCATAAAGGATTGAAGAAGGGAGCTTACTGGGAAGCTTATTATGAAGATGCAATGAATATGCTTGCCAAACTTCCTGAAATTGCGGCATTCATTTACAGACTCAAATACCGTGACGGAAAAATTATTGCACCGGATCCGAAATTGGATTTCGGCGGAAACTTTGCTCACATGATGGGAATAAACAAACCGTACGACGATGTAGCAAGAATGTATTTCATTCTGCACAGCGATCATGAAAGCGGCAACGTCAGCGCACACACCGGTCACCTTGTTGCAAGTGCTCTTTCGGATATGTATTATGCCATCAGCGCAATGCTGAACGGTCTTGCGGGCCCTCTGCATGGACTTGCTAATGAAGAAGTTCTCCGCTGGCTGCACGGCGTAATGGAATCTATGGGCGGAAAAGTTCCGACCGAAGAAGAAATGAAAGCATTTGTTTATAAAACTCTTGAGACCGGTGTAATTCCGGGATTCGGCCATGCAGTTCTAAGAAAAACCGATCCTCGTTATACTGCACAGAGAGAATTTTGCTTGAAGCATCTGCCGGAAGATACTCTGTTCAAGTATGTAGACCTTCTCTACAAAGTCGTTCCGCCGATCTTGCTTGAGAAAGGAAAAGCAAAAAATCCATGGCCGAATGTCGACGCTCAGTCAGGCGTAATTCAATGGTTCTATGGCGTTAAAGAATATGAATTCTACACTGTTCTCTTCGGCGTCGGCCGCGCTCTAGGTGTCTGCTCCAATATTATTTGGGCTAGAGCACTCGGCTATCCGCTTGAAAGACCAAAATCTTTGACTACAAAGATGCTTGAAGATGTAGCTTTCGGAAATAAATAACGCGTTATTTATTTGGAAAAAAGAGGCTGTCCCAAAAGGGCAGCCTCTTTTGTTTTTTGTATATTAAATTCAAAAAAAATATGCTGATGAATAAAAAATTTATTGCCCTGATCGTCCTAGTCGCGGTCGCTATTACTGGTCTTGCTTCACTCGCTCTCCACTACTATTTAAGGAGTAAAGAATTAGAAAAGCAGCGTCCCATAATTATAACTGAAAATGAACGAAGAATTTATTCTCCAACTTTTCCGGATACCTTGAATTTCTGCGGAGAAAAAGTTCCCCTTGATGATTTTGATGTTCATGAAAGAATTGACCGTGAATTTTTAGTGAACACATACTGGCATTCCGCAACCCTTCTTTATCTTAAACGGGCAAACAGATGGTTCCCTATTATAGAACCGATACTGAGAAAAAATGGTATTCCTGAAGATTTTAAATATATGTCTGTAGCAGAGAGCGGACTTACAAATTCAGTCTCTCCGGATGCCGCAACGGGATTCTGGCAGCTGATGAATCCTGTGGCAAAAAAATACGGACTCCAGATTGATGCCGAAGTGGACGAAAGATACAACATTGAAAAATCCACCCAGGCTGCGTGCGACTATTTAAAGGAATCGTATTCGAAATTTAAAAACTGGACTTTGGTTGCAGCCTCCTACAATATGGGCATTGAGGGAGTTCTAAAACAGATTGAGAGGCAGAAGACTCACAACTATTATAATCTTTATCTGAATGAGGAGACTTACCGTTTTGTAGCAAGGATAATTACTTTAAAAGAAATATTTAAAGACCCCCGCAAATACGGTTTCTATTTCTCAAAAGATGAAGTTTATCCTTTCTTCGAAACAAAGGATTTAAAAGTGAATTATCCAATTCCTGATTTGGCGGATTTTGCCAAGAAGCAGGGGATAAATTACAAAGTGCTAAAGATTTTTAATCCATGGCTGCGCGACAATTTTTTGAAAAACAGATCCAGGAAAACCTACATCATAAGGATTCCACTGGACGGCGAGATTAAACTAACAAATGATTGATCTCTGAATAGGAACAACTTGGGTCTCTTCTGTTTTGATCTAACTATTTTTTAATCCGTAATTCAAAATTATTCCAGCCCGATTTTATACGGAGCTGAATTCTGGCGGTCCGGCAAGAGTTTCTATTTTTGATTCCCATCGAAAAGCTTAATAAAACCGGCTGATCTACTGAGATAAAAGATTGAATAATATTTTTTCATTGGGAAGAATATTTTTTTTATCTTTGTCAAACGGAATGTCCAACCAAATCTTTGTCATCAAATGCCTATCAAAAAGAAAGTCAAATACATCTTTGTAACCGGCGGAGTAGTATCATCTCTTGGAAAAGGAATCACTGCCGCTTCAATTGGTCTTCTCTTAAAACAGCGCGGTTACGCTGTAACTATCCAGAAATTTGATCCATATATAAACGTAGATCCCGGCACGATGAATCCTTTTCAGCACGGTGAAGTTTATGTTACAGACGACGGTGCTGAAACCGATCTGGATCTTGGTCATTATGAACGCTTCCTCGATGTGGATATGTCCCGCTCCAATAACACAACAACGGGACAAGTTTATAATGAGGTAATCACCAAAGAGAGAAGGGGCGATTACCTGGGTGCAACTGTCCAGGTTATACCGCATATCACCGATGAGATTAAGAAACGGATGAAAGTGCTTGGGGATAGCGGGAAGTTTGATATTGTCATCACTGAGATTGGCGGTACGGTAGGCGATATTGAAAGCCTTCCTTTCATCGAAGCAATGCGCCAGATAATGCTGGAGATGGGAAGAAAGAACGCAATTAGCATTCATGTTACTTTGGTGCCCTACATTCCATCGGCCGGCGAAATGAAGACCAAGCCTACACAGCATGCTGTAAAAAATTTATTGGAGCTTGGCATCCAGCCGAATATACTGGTCTGCCGGTCGGAAGAAAAATTATCGTCTGAGATACGCGAGAAGATTGCACTTTTCACAAATGTCAAAAAAGAAGCGGTAATCTCGGCATACGACTGCTCTACAATTTATGAAGTCCCTCTTGTTGTGCATGATCAGGATTTGGATGAAATTATTTTAAACCGCCTCAAACTTCCGGAACTCAATATCAAATTGGAAGAATGGCAGAATTTTGTGTCCACAATCAAAAA
>JAKAMT010000120.1 GCA_021812705.1 Bacteroidota bacterium
ATCAAAAAAATGTTGGATGGACTTCGGTTGAAAATGCATGGGATCTTCTTAAATATGATCTAACGCTGAAAAAGGACGCATCCAGGTTTCAGAGCGGAACTGTAAACTGGTTCGGCGTTTCCGTTTTTGATGCGGTGCTTGATCTATTCACCGGATTCGGAATCGCGAATATTGAAAAAACCGTATTGAGCAATACGGAATTTTTTATCGACCGGCTTTCATCAATCGGAATTGAATCTTTGCTTTTAAATGTTGAAGAAAAAAAGAGAGCTGGAATAGTATCTTTCAAGCATAAAAAGTCGAAAGATGTTTTTGATATGCTGGAGGAGAAAAAAATATTTGCCGCAATGAGGGAAGGAATGATCCGTTTTTCTCCTCACTTTTATAATTCGAAAGAGGAGATTGAAAGGGTTGTAAGCGAACTGAAAATAATATTGGAGAAGGTTTAAAATAAAATAGGGAGAAGAGCCAGACCCAGGTTGGGGGGAGACCTAAGCCCAGCCGCAACTCCCTAAACTTTATTGCTCTGGATTATAACTTAATTCAATCTTTACGTGAAAATCTGCACCGCTGAACATTGTGTATTTGATCTCTCCAATGGTGCATTTGTAATCTTCGCCTACCATTTCACTTACTACTTTCGAAATAGCGTTTTCCAGCGAACCAACACTTACTGCTTTCAACTTGTTCTGCAAAAGCTTATCGACATCAATCGCTTTTTCTTTTCCGTCACTCATTTTATTCTCTGTCGATAGGTCGTTAAATTTTCTCTCCAAATATAACTATCCTCTGATAAATTGCAATAGTTCATCCGTCATTTTTTTCATTAATTTTTCTTCATTTTTCGATTCAACATTTAATCTTAAAAGGGGCTCTGTATTGCTCATTCTTACGTTAAACCGCCAATCAGGAAATTCTATGCTTATTCCGTCCAATTCATCCAAAATGCCGTCCGAATATCTTTTTTTCAGTTCATCAATCTTCATGACCGGTTCCGGCACGGTGGAATTAATTTCGCCGGAACAGGGGTAAGATTTTATCATCTCTCCCACAAGCTGACTTAAAGGGGCATCCTCGTCGGACATTAACTGAAGAATTAGGACAAAGGGAATGAGTCCGCTGTCCGAATAAAAATTGTCTCTGAAATAATGATGGGCAGACATTTCACCGCCGTAGATAGAATTTACCTCTCTCATTTTTTGTTTTATAAAGGCGTGTCCGCTCTTCGAAACGACCGCTTCGCCTCCTGCTTTTGTCACAACATCTATTGTGTTCCATATCAGGCGGGGATCATGGACAATTTTTTCACCCGGATTTAATTTCAAAATTGACCTGGCCAGCAATCCCACAATGTAATATCCTTCAATAAAATTTCCTTTTTCATCGAAGAAGAAACATCTGTCGTAATCTCCGTCCCATGCCACTCCCAGATCCGCATTGTGCTCTTTCATTGCATCGATTGTGGGCTGTCTGTTTTCCGGCAGCAGCGGATTTGGAACTCCGTTCGGAAAATTTGAATCGGGTTCGTGAAATACTTTAATCATATTTATCGGAAGAAATTTTTCCAGTGCGTCCAGAGCCGGGCCTGCGCATCCGTTGCCGGCATTCACTACAACTTTGTACGGCTTGATCTTTTCTTTGTTAAAAAACTTTGTCACTTTTAAAATGAATTCATCCATAATATCTTTCCGGAACACTTTCCCTTTTACGGGAGCAACAGGACCGAGCTCGTCATTGATTACCATTTTTTCAATTGCGTCTAAACCGGAATCGTATCCCATCGGAACAGACCCCCTTTTAACGAATTTCAGTCCGTTGTATTCAGGAGGATTATGGCTTGCAGTAATCATAACACCGCCGTCGGCATCCAGGAACGGGGTTCCGAAATAGATCATTTCTGTTCCGCATAATCCGAGATCATAAACATTGCAGCCCGCCTCAATTAGGCCTCTTGTCAGTTCAGCCGCCAGCTCCGGAGACGATTTCCTGACGTCTCTTCCAATTACAATACTTTTGGCATTCAGATAAGTTACCAGCGCTCTTCCAATTTTGTAAGCCAATCCTGCATTTAATTCCCCCGGAACTTTGCCTCTTATATCGTACGCCTTGAATGAATGAATTCTTTTCATTTGTTCTCCATAATTTCACTTTTAGTGCGCCCAAATTTAACCAAATTGAAAGACTTTGTTAAACAAAGAGGAATTATTTTTACATAGATTTGTTCGTCCAGCGCATTTATATTGCGCCCGCTATTCTAGAAGGAGGTTGTTATCGACACTAATCATACAATTCAAAGTAAATTTACTTTTTGCAGCAATTCCGAATGCAGTACAATTTTCATAATCGAAACAAGAGAAAAATATTCCGACACGGATTTTCTTTGTCCCGACTGCAAAAGCAAATTAAATACACATCACACGGTTCAGTGCAGAAGTTGCAATTCGTTAATCGATTTTCTTCCTGTTGAAGAGGGGGAGAATCCTCAGGTTTTTTACACGAAAAAGTGTCACAACTGTACAGGTACCATCGAAGATGAGAGAAAAATTCAGCCGTTTCTGTATCCGGAAATTTTTATGTAATTATCTCCCGGTTTTCAGGCATCTCTCATTTTTCTTACCGCTTCAACTTTTGGCTTCTCAAAAGGGGCAGATAAATGCGCTTTTGGCGTAAAAAAGCAGAGAAATCCTCAATAAAAAATAGCTCGATCCATCATCAAAATCGGGAACTCATTAAACCGATTTTATGTTGTTACATTAATTGGAGCAACAATATATGATCACTATCAAATAAAATAAACAGTTGAGGAGAATATGTTAAAATACCGTTTCATTTTTGTTATATTCCTTTTAGGATTAACCGTTTCAAATGCACAAACAAAATGGACTTATGACAAAGCCCATTCAAAAGTGCAGTTTACAGTTACTCACTTGGTAATAAGCGAGGTAACGGGTCAGTTCAAATCATTCGATGTGAATGTAACATCATCAAAAGATGATTTTACGGATGCAAAGATCGATTTTTCCGCCGATGTTAACAGCATCAGCACAGATAATGACGCGAGAGACCGTCACCTGAAATCGGATGATTTCTTCAATGCGGAAAAATTTCCTAAACTTACATTCAAAGGGAAATCATTCACAAAAGTAAGCGACAATAAGTATAAACTTGTTGGAGATCTTACCATTCGCGATGTTACAAAAGAGGTGACACTCGACGTAAAGTATAATGGATCAATAAAAGATCCGTGGGGAAATGTAAAAGCAGGATTTAAAATTCAGGGGGAAATTAACCGCTTCGATTATAATCTTAAATGGAACAGTCTGATTGAGGCGGGCGGCGCTGTTGTAGGCAAAGACGTTCAAATGATTGTCGATTTAGAATTACAGAAGGCAAAATGAAACTAGAAGAAGAGATCAAACAGTCAAAGTTCAGGAATGAATTTCACAAAGTAGCCATTAACATTATTTATACTCATAACTGGCTTCAGAAATCTCATTCCAAACTTTTTACTAAGTTCGATATCACAACGAACCAGTACAACATCCTGAGAATTCTCAGAGGGCAGTATCCGAATGTCTCCACCGTGAATCTTCTTAAGGAGAGGATGCTCGATAAAAAATGCGATGCTTCAAGATTGGTTGAGCGGCTACGGGCAAAAGGCTATTTGAAGAGAGATCTTTCTTCCGATGACCGGCGCAGAGTCGATATAGTAATTACCGACAAAGGGATGAAGCTTCTTCAGGAGATGGATAAACTTGATGAAAGATATGATATCATTTGTAAAAATCTTTCGCAGCAGGATGCTAAAAAAATGAATGATCTGCTGGATAAGCTTAGAGGATAAAAGATCTTTCTTGTTGAACTTAAAGACGGCTTTATGCCGTCTTTTTTTTATTTAAAAATTTGATGGGGATTAACAGACGGTGGTGCGTCTAATTAACGGTTTAAATTTTTGGTTATAGTGCCGGACTGTTATATTTTTGAATCACTTCTAAAAAATCATCATAATTAATTAAGGTGCTCTATGAAAAAAGCTCTCTTTAAATTTGTATTGTTTGCGTCTCTTTTTTCACTCCTCATTCCTATTCAAGCCCAGACAAATTTAGATACCGTCAAAGCTCAAAAATTTGATACGGGAAAAATGTGGACATTTGAGGATTATCCCAATAACTATATCAAATCAACGTACGGCTTTGACGCCGGCGAAGACTGGCTTAAGAAAGTCCGTCTCTCCGCCTTAAGATTCGGCGGCGGCTGCTCCGCTTCGTTTGTATCTGAAGACGGATTGATCATGACAAATCATCACTGTGTGGATGGGTTTTTGGAAAAAATGAACAAGGAGGGGGAAAACATTCCAAAGAACGGTTTCTTTGCCCCCACACTTGCAGAGGAAAGAAAAGCCCCAACATTTGTTGAACAACTTGTTCTGATTGAAGATGTAACAGCGCCCGTTATGGAAGCTTTTAATTCCGGTAAGACGGACGCCGAAAAAATTGAAAAAAGAACAAACGCAATTAAAGAGTTGGAAACTAAATACAATAAAGAAACTGGTTTAACCTGTAAAATTACCCCTCTCTATAATGGGAGCAAATTTTCTCTTTACGGATATAAAATTTATAACGACATTCGTCTGGTCTATTCGAATGAAAGGGTAGTCGGTTTGTATGGCGGAGATCCGGATAATTTTACTTATCCGCGATACGATGCCGATTTTGCATTCCTGCGCGCGTATGATGAAAACGGCAAGCCGATGAAAACCGAAAACTTTTTTAAATTCAGCAAGAACGGCGCTAACGAAAATGAACTTCTATTTGTGGTAGGCAATCCGGGCTCAACTCAAAGATTGAAAACAGTAGCACAGCTTGAATTCTTTAGAGACTTTACATACAAAAACGGCGCGTTCATGCTTAATCGTCTTTTCAAGATTTATGATGAAATGATTGCAGAAGAACCTGCCAAAGCAGATGAATACAGAGGACAGCAGTTCTTTATCGGAAACAGCGCAAAGGTATATGGTGGAATACTTGCCGGTCTGCAGGATCCGGTATTCATGGCCCGCAAAAAAGATTTTGAAAGAAAATTGGTAAGCGCAATTAATTCCAAACCGGAACTGAAAGAAAAGTTCGGACATATCTGGGAAGGAATTTCTTCAACCAGAAACGAGATGAGAAAAATTGCGGCTGAATTATCTGCCTATACTATTTCTCCAATGGCCAGCCCCTCTTATTTGTCCGCAGCACGTAAATTAGTGGAAATTGCCAAAGACTTAAAAAAACCGGAAGCAGAAAGAACAGCCGACAATAAAGTCGATAAATTGGACGCTACTATTGAAAAATTATTCCCGGCGAATGTTAATGCAAGCCGCGATAAGAAACTGGCAGCACTTTTTGCAGACTATTTGATTATGAATCTAGGCAAAGAAAATGAACTCGTGAAAAAAATGTTCAACGGACTCGGCGGCAAAGAAGGCGCTGAATATGCGCTTAAGAATTCCGAGATTACTTCTAAAGAAAAAGTAGCTGAACTTGTAAAAAAAGGTGCAGATGCAATTCTTAACTCCACCGATCCTTTTATCTTTTATGTGGTTAATACACAGGATAAGGTGAAAGAACTGATGACAAAATCAAAAGAGATCAACACTACCGAACAGGCATTGGAAAGCCTTTTGGGGCAGGCGCTGTATGCGGTTTACGGAACTTCAATTCCGCCCGATGCAACATTTACATTGCGCATAAGCGACGGTGTTATGAAAAGCTACAATTACAACGGAACAATTGCTCCGACCATCACTACTTTCTACGGACTGTATGACAGATATTATTCGCACAAAAAACAGTTCCCGTGGGATCTCCCGTCAAGATGGGCAAAAATTTCTCCCGAGCTGAACCTCAGCACTCCCTATAATTTCATAAGCACAAACGATATTATCGGAGGAAATTCAGGAAGCGCAATCATAAACACAAAAGCTGAAGTTGTAGGCGCAGTGTTCGACGGTAACATGGAAAGCCTAACGGGCAATTTCATCTACACCACTGAAGCCAACAGGACAGTTTCTGTGGCCTCACAGGGAATACTCGAGATACTGCAAAATATAACCGGCGCAAAGCGAATTGCCGAGGAATTGAAACTTGGCAAGCTGCCCGACTCACTGAAAAATTAATTTCAGAAGCCCTCGTTAATGAGGGCTTTTTTTTAACAATATTTAACAGTTCATTATATGGGTGATATTGGTTGAAAGCCGGGGCTGTCTTATTTTTTGTGTGGAATAATTACTATTCAAAAATATAACCGGGTGTTTTATGCAAACAATTTTAAGTGTAAAAAAATATTCAACTGCTGTATTACTGATGCTAGTCCTCTTCGTGTTCAATATGAACGCGCAGACAATCAATCAGGATACCGTAAAATCGCAGAAGCTGGATACCGGAAAGATGTGGACATTTGAATTTCCTCCTTTCGACTATTTGGAAAAAACTTACGGATTTAAAGCTACGCAGGAATGGTTTGATGATGTAAGACTATCAGCGCTTCGTATTCCGGGATGCACAGCTTCGTTCGTTTCGGAAGACGGATTGATTATGACCAACAACCACTGCTCGCGCGGAACAAGAAGACTTATTCAAAAGGAAGGAGAAGATCTCGCATCAACAGCATTCTTTGCGCCTACTCTTGCAGATGAAAGAAAAGTTCCAAACTATTCAGCCGAACAATTGGTATTGCTTAAAGATGTTACAAAAGAAATTACATCTGCTCTTTCTGCGGGGAAAGATGAAAAAGAAAAAATCGCTTTGCGCGACGCGAAGATGAGAGAGATTAAAGATCAGTATGAAAAAGAAACAAAATTGAAATGCGATGTGGTTTCATATTACAACGGAAGTTTATTCTTTGTGCAGGGATTCAAAACTTATACCGATATCAGACTGGTATTCCAGCCGGAAGAACAGATTGCTTCATACGGCGGAGATCCCGATAATTTTACTTATCCCCGTTATGATCTCGACTGCACATTCTTAAGAATTTACGGCGATGACGGAAAGCCGATCAAGTCAGATCATTTCTTCAAATGGAGCACTAACGGCGCAGCTGCGGGCGAATTGGTGTTTACTGTGGGAAATCCGGGAACGACCAACAGATTAAGAACAGTTGCACAGTTGGAATATTTGAGAGACATTACTTACCGCAACAGCGCGTTTCTTTCCGACAATCTCTATAACCGTCTTGACCAGCTGAAATCCGTTAATCCAAAAATGGCGGATGAATATGAAAGACAGCGCCTGGCTTTCAGCAACGGCTGGAAAAATACAGTCAACACATACAAAGCTCTTAACGATCCGTATCTGATAGCACGAAAAAAAGATTTTGAAAAGAAACTTCAGAAAGTTGTATCTGCAAATGAAGATTTAAAGAAAGAATACGGACACGTGTGGAAGACAATTGAAACAACGCGCGAAGAATTAAGAAAAATTGAACCGAAGCTTGCCGCTTTCACACCGAATCAGCAATACTGGTCCCGCTATTTTACTATCGGAAATGCTTTAGTTGCCTATGCTAAATTCCAGATGCTGCCCGAAGATAAAAAGAAAGAGATTCTCGATGCGCAGAGCCAGAGAAGAAGCGGGATGCCCGGCGGAATGGGGCAGAGAGGCGGCGGAATTCAGCAGGGATTCAGAGACGATCTCTATCCGGATAATTTCGATTCTATTCTTGAAGAAGCCAAACTTGATATCAGCATAGATTTCATTATTATGAATCTAGGCAAGAACGACGCGGTTGTAACAAAATTCTTCGGCGCAAAATCCGGAAAAGATGCCGCAAAAGATCTGATTGCAAAATCACTTTTCAAGAGCAAAGCGGCCGTTCAGGAACTTTTCAAAAAAACTCCGCAGGAAATTTTAGCGCTCGACGATCCGTTCGTTCAGTATTTTGTAAAAGTTGAGCCGCAGGTAGAACCGTTGAGAAATCAGCAGAAAGAAATTATGGATACCGAAAATGTTGCTTTCGGTCTTCTCGGTCAGATCCTCTACAAAACTTACGGCACATCAGTAACTCCCGATGCCAACAGAACTTTAAGATTGAGCGACGGACTTATGAAAGGGTACGATTATAACGGAACAACGGCTCCGGTGAAATCAACATTTTTCGGAATGTTCGACCGCTTCTACGGCTTCGAAGGAAAATATCCTTTCAATCTTCCTGAAAGATGGAAAAATATTCCTAAAGATCTCGATCTTAAAACTCCGATTAATTTTGTGGCTACAAATGATATCGTAGGCGGCAATTCCGGCAGCGCGGTAATAAATAAAAATGCCGAGGTCATCGGTCTCGCATTCGACGGCAACATCGAAAGCCTGCAGGGAAATTTTATATACCTGCCCACTTTCAACAGAACAGTTGCAGTCGATTCGAAAGGAATGCTGGAAGCGATAAAGAATGTCTACAAATTCGACCGTCTCGCAGATGAATTGGCCAACGGTAAATTGAAATAAGATTCCCATTCTTTAAATTTACGATGGGTCGGTTTTTTACCGGCCCATTTTTATTTCTATTCTTATATTTCGCTCAA
>JAKAMT010000121.1 GCA_021812705.1 Bacteroidota bacterium
TGAGAAGAATCCGTCTACGAAGACAAGCAGATGGCTATCAATGTTCTTAAATAAATATTTTTTTATTTCAGTCTCGGATATGCCGGTTATGTCCGGCTTTTCAAGCGGCAGAAAATTATGTTTTAGAACCGGCGAGATATCCGTGTATTTCCATTCTTCATTTTTATTAGTCGGGAATTCCAGAGAGCTGAATTTATTGAACGATTCTTTCCGGAATTCATTCAGAAACGATTTTGATTCGCCGTTCAATTTGTTCTGAAATGTCTTAAAATTTTCTATATAAAATTCTTTAGGAGTCATACTCTGCTTTATTTATTTTCTGTTTGCAATTCTTCTTCTTTAATCCAGTCGTAACCTTTTTCTTCAAGTTCAAGAGCCAGTTCTTTTCCTCCGGATTTAATAATTTTTCCTTTGTAGAGAACGTGAACAAAATCCGGTTTTATATAATTGAGAAGGCGCTGATAGTGTGTAATTACCAGGAATGAATTTGTTGCATTCTTATAAATATTAACTCCTTCGGAAACGATGCGCAGCGCATCAATATCAAGTCCCGAATCGGTTTCGTCAAGAAGAACAAATTTAGGTTCAAGCATAAGCATCTGAAAAATTTCATTTCTCTTTTTCTCACCGCCGGAGAAGCCGACATTCACGTAGCGGCTTATCAGGGTTTCATCGAGCCCTAAAATTTTTGCGCGCTCTTTAATTTTATCCAGAAATTCTTTCGGTGTAAGCTCCGGCATATTCCTGTATTTTCTCATCTCATTGACCGCAGTTTTCAAAAAAGTCGCATTGCTTATTCCGGCAATTTCAATCGGATACTGGAACGCGAGAAACATTCCTTCGCGCGCCCTGGTTTCTATCTCCATATCCAGAAGATTTTTACCGTCGAAAAAGATTGTGCCGTCAGTAACTTCATAATTTTTATTTCCGGTAAGCACATTAGCCAAAGTGCTTTTGCCCGATCCGTTTGGACCCATAATGGCATGTACTTCGCCCGGTTTGATTTCCAAATCGATGCCCTTGAGAATCTCTTTTCCTTCAACATTGGCATGCAAATTTTTTATTGATAACATTCTTTCTCCTTTATTCCTTCTTCTCTCAAATAACTCTTAACTCTTAACTTTTAACTCTTCACTGCTCTACCCGACGCTCCCTTCGAGAGAGATAGCCAGAAGTTTTTGGGCTTCAACAGCAAACTCCATGGGCAATTCCTTAAATACTTCTTTGCAGAAACCGTTTACAATCATGTTCACCGCATCCTCTGTTCCTATTCCTCTCTGATTGAGATAGAAAATCTGGTCTTCTCCAATCTTGGAAGTGGACGCCTCGTGCTCAACTTTAGCCGATTCATTTTCGACTTCGATATAGGGAAATGTGTGGGCGCCGCATCTGTCTCCCATAAGCATCGAATCGCACTGAGTGTAATTTCTGGCTCCCTCTGCATTCTTGCCGATTCTTACCAGACCTCTGTAAGAGTTGTTGCTTTTTCCGGCAGAGATGCCTTTTGAAACGATTGTGCTTTTGGTGTTCCTGCCGATGTGAATCATCTTTGTTCCGGTATCCGCCTGCTGATAATTATTCGTTACGGCGACTGAATAAAATTCTCCCACCGAATAATCTCCCTGAAGAATGCAGCTCGGATATTTCCAGGTAATTGCCGATCCGGTTTCGACCTGAGTCCACGAAATTTTTGAATGCCTGCCCCGGCACGCGCCCCGCTTTGTCACAAAATTGTAAATGCCTCCCTTGCCTTCCTTGTCTCCGGGATACCAGTTCTGAACGGTAGAATATTTTATCTCCGCATTTTCAAGCGCAATCAATTCAACCACCGCCGCGTGAAGCTGATTGGTGTCTCTGATGGGCGCAGTGCAGCCTTCCAGGTAACTTACATACGAGTCGTCTTCGGCAATTATAAGTGTGCGTTCAAACTGTCCAGTCTCCTGCGAATTGATTCTGAAGTAAGTTGAAAGCTCCATGGGACAGCGGACTCCTTTCGGGATGAAAACAAAAGAACCGTCGCTGAAGACAGCAGCATTAAGAGCGGCATAAAAATTATCCGTGTAAGGAACAACCGATCCCAAATATTTTTTTATCAGTTCGGGATGCTCTTTCAGCGCTTCGGAGATCGAACAAAAAATTATTCCCTTCTCGTTCAAAGTTTCTTTAAATGTTGTGGCCACCGAGACAGAATCGAATACGGCATCCACAGCCACGCCTGACAATAATTTCTGTTCTTCGAGGGGAATGCCGAGTTTTTCAAATGTTCTCAAGAGTTCGGGATCAACTTCGTCCAAAGAATTTAAGACAGGTTTCTTTTTGGGAGCCGAGTAATAACTTATATCCTGAAAATCTATTTTAGGGTAGTGCACATTAGGCCATTTAGGCTCTTCCATTTTTTTCCAGTAACGGAACGCTTTAAGGCGCCACTCGGTCATCCACTCCGGTTCGTTCTTTTTGGAAGAGATCATTCTGATCACATCTTCATTGAGTCCCTTTGCCGCCGTCTCGCTCTCAATATCGGTTACAAATCCCCACTTGTATTCGGACGAAGTAAGATCGTCCAATACTTTCATATCTTCGCTCAATTCTTCCTGAGGTTTTAATTCTTCTACGGAATCGTTCATTCTGCTTCTTTCATTTAATTACGGTTTCAAAACTATTCTATCTGGAAAATAAAGTCAAGATTCAAATTAGATAACCAGAATCAGCCTTAAATCGTTCCAAAATCTGACTTTTGGGGTTAAAAATTTCTTTAGGGGGCTATATTTTTACCTAAAATGGAAGTCACAGTCTGTGACCTCCAGATTTGAAACAAAAAATTTATTAATAACCGGCTTTCAGGACGGACCAATAATTCAGTGTTTTAATTTTAAAATCCGATTTTTACTCTCGGCTTTTGTTCCTCTTTTATCAGAGCTCTTATTGCATCGAATACTATCTTAAACTGCATATCGTATTTTTTTTCGAGCGTTGAAATCTTCTTTGCAAGCTTCTTGTTTGATTCAATAGTCTTTCTCAGCCGTACAAACGCGCGCATTATTTCAATGTTTACCTTAATGGCTCTTTCGGAGTTCAGCAGTCCAGATAGCATTGCTACACCTTCTTCGGTAAATACATACGGAGGAAACCTTCGGCCGCCCCAACTTGAGGTCACAAATTGTGACCTCAAGTTTTTAAATTCATATTGAGTGAGTCTCGACATAAAATCTTTTGGGAATCTCATCAAATTTCTTTTTACTGCCTGCAGCAGAACTTTTGTTTCTACACCGTAAAGCAGCGCAAGGTCGCTGTCTAGAATTACTTTTTCGCCACGGTAATAGAATATCATACCTACAATTTTTTCTTGCTTGATCACTGACAACATAATTCCTCCCTTATTATGTATTTTTTTTTATTAAGAATATAAACTGTTTATTGGCAATGATGTATTTCTTATAAATTGATCCTGCAAAATTCAAAATGAAATATTTTTACATTCCCGTTTACTCATGAATTATAATATGTAATCATTATGTATCACAGCGAGGAATACAGATTCATCAGTAATGGTACTCTTAAAAATGGAGGTCACAATTCGTGACATCCAATTTGTAACAATAAAAAGGAAGTTATAAAATCTATTATAAATATCTTTGGCGGTTGATTTCGAAGAGGAGGATTCCGGTTGAGACGGAGACATTGAGGGAATCAATTTTTCCCTTCATCGGAATTTTAACAAGAAAATCGCAGTTATCTGTCACAAGTTTACGCATCCCCTTTTCTTCGTTCCCCATTACAAGCGCGACGGGCATTTTGTAATCTATCTGATTATAATTTTTTTCTCCGCTAAGATGTGTGCCAACGATCCAGAATCCCTCTTTTTTCAGATCCTCCATTGCGCGGACCAGGTTGTTCACTTTGCAGATTTTAAGATGCGATACGGCGCCGGCGGAAATTTTTTCTACGATTTCATTTATCGGCGCGCTCTGATTAGTAGTAATCAAAACACCGTCCACACCGGCACATTCCGCACTTCTTAGAATCGCGCCGAGGTTATGAGTATCCTGGATTGAATCGAGGAGAAGGAGAAGAGGATACTGAGATGATTTGGATTGATCGATCAGGTCGCCAAGTTCAAGATAATTTTGGATACTTTTTAACGCCACAACACCCTGAGCGGTCTGACCTTCCGCAAGCGCTTCAAATTTAGGCGCCGGGAGCTGAGAAATCTTCACTCCTCTTTTCTTTGCAGCAGAATAGATCTGATTTATAATATCGCCGTGCTGACCGAACGCCACATAGACGGCTTCAATCTTCACATCCGCCTTAAGCGCTTCCAATACAGGTTTTCTGCCGATGATTTTCTGCATATAAAATTTTGAAAGAGTTAGAAATTAATCGGTGAACTTAAAATTCATTCCGAATTTATTTTTCGACAAATGAAAAATTTTCCAAGTCGACAAAAAACCTGCAGAATAACCGGTTGTTTTTCTTTTTCGGTTTATATTCTTTGTTAAGAAGAATTTCTTTTTTGAAAATATTGAAATGAAACTCGCCTGAATTTATTGCGCCATCCTGCTTAACAACATTTACCGTAAAATCTCCTATAAGATCCTCAAAGAGAATTTCAGCACTTGCGGGCTGCACCAGCGGAACAACGTTCATGTTCGCCTTAAGTCCCATCAGAATAAAATTGATTACGTTCTTCTCGCGTATAACCTCGACAGAAATTTCGTATGTGAAACTTGTGAATTCAACCACGGTCTCAAGCGAGAAAGCGCAGAATTGTTTACGCAATGTCTCATCAAATTTATAATATGCTTTACAGTAGTATTCTAATTTATCGGGTTTCTTGGCAGGAATCGCATCTAAAGCGGCGTGCCCTTTTTTCTTTCTGGTTTTGGGAATTTTAGGAATTGTATCCGGTCTTTTGAGAGACAATTAATTCTCCTTTATTGAAAGAAGGATCTTCTCAAAATCATTTTTATCAAAAATTTTCTGTTCACCGTTTGCCATGTTTTTAAGAACCACTTCCCCGCGTGAAAATTCTTCGCCGCCTACGAGCAGAACATATTTTGCGTTAGTCCTGTTTGCCTCGCGCATCTGGGCTTTTACGCTCCTGCCTAGATAATCCAGGTCGACCGAGATCCCGTTTCTTCTGAATTTAACGGCAGTGCCGTAAATAAAATTCTCCAATCCTTTATCAAGAGCGACCATATAGAGGTCTATTTTTTCCTCTTCCGGCTCGAAAGATTTTTCGTTCTCGCAGGCCAGCAAAATTCTCTCCATGCCGGCCGCAAATCCCACTCCTGGCAGATCCGGACCGCCCAGTTCTTTCACAAGCAGGTTATATCTTCCGCCTCCGCAGAGCGCGCTTTGAGAACCCACACTACCGCTTACGACCTCGAAGGTTGTATGGGTGTAATAATCCAATCCCCGCACCAGTCTTGCGTCCACTTCGAAGGGGATGCCGGTTGAAAGGAGCGCCTGTTTCACTTTTTCGAAATGATTCAGACTTTCTTCATCAAGATATTCGATAAGAAGCGGAGCGTTCTCCATAATTTTTCGGTCGGCTTCCTCTTTGCTGTCGAACAGGCGGAGAATATTTGTCTCGAATCTTTTTTTGCTTTCTGAAGAGAGCAGGGCAAAGTGCGGGGCAAGATACTGTTTGAGAATATTTTTATAGTTCTCTCTTGAAGAAGGCACGCCGAGTGAATTTATCTTAACCAGTAAATTCTTTAAACCAAGTCTGGAAAAAATCTCGTAGGCCATTATTATCATTTCGGCATCCAGAAGAGGGTCATTGCTACCCAGAGCTTCCGCGCCGAACTGATGGAACTGGCGGAATCTTCCGGCTTGCGGACGTTCCTGGCGGAACATGGCTCCGATATAAAACAATTTATTAAGATTCTGCTTTTTGTCCAATGAGTGTTCTATGAATGCGCGCACGACTCCTGCGGTCATTTCGGGTCTCAGAGTGATACTTTCACCGCTCCGATCCAGAAATGTGTACATCTCCTTTCCTACAATATCAGTTGCTTCGCCAATTCCTCTTGCAAAAAGATTTGTCTCCTCAAATACCGGCGTACGGATCTCTTTGTAATTGAAATTCGAAAAAACAGATTTGACGGAAGACTCAAGATAATTCCATTTTGGAATATCGGAAGGTAGTGTGTCGCGTGTTCCGGTGACGGCTTTTATCATATCAGATTGCTTCGAAATATTGCTTCTCTTCTTCTTCAAACAAAGAATAGATCTCTTCCGGACTCTTTGCTTTAATAAGGCTGTCCCTGAATTCGTCTTTATTCATCATGCGCGATATCCGGCTGAGAAGCTTAATGTGAGGGCCGACTAAATTCTCCTTGCCGACCAAAAGGAAGATAAGATTAACAGGCTGTTCATCCAGCGCCTGGAAATCGATAGGAGTATCCAGCTTGCCGAATGCGGCCACGATTTCATTAACGCTGTTTGTTTTTGCGTGCGGAATTGCAAATCCTTTTCCGACGCCGGTGGACATGATTTTTTCTCTCTCCATAACCGCATTTTTCATTTCGCCCAAATCATTAACGCGCTCATCATTCTTAAAGAGATCAAGCAGTTCGTCAACAACCTCAGATTTTTCCGATCCTTTCAATGAAGAGATAATTTTTTCTTTACTTAAAATATCAGTGATTCTCATTTACATTTACCGAATGTTCGTTTTTAATGCCTAACAAAAATACGCAAGGAGCGCTTTTTAATCAATTTATTAAATGCAGCCGCAATTCAACCAGTTGGATCCGAAAATAAAATCATTCCTTAAAGAACCTCACAAAGAGTAATCTAATACTCCTTAAGTATTCACAGACGCGCTTTTAGCGCTTCAGCAATTATTTTAACACCTCTTTCAATCTCATTTTCGGGCGTGTGGCTGAAGGCCAGTCTTAAAGTGTTATTTTTTTTCCCCAGAGGATCAAAAGTTTTTCCGATTACAAAAATAGCGCCTCTGGCCATCGATTCTTTTAATATCTCTTTTGCGTCAATATTTTCCGGCAAGGTTATCCATATATAAAATCCGCCCTTAGGCACGACCCATTTAGCTTCCGGCGGCATATTTTTCAACAGCGAGTCATTCATAATTTTCATTCTGCGCGCATAAATTTTTCTGAGCCGCTCAACATAAGGTTTCATTTTGCCCTGACGCAAAAATTGATCGGCCAGCACCTGAGTAAATGTTGAAGAACATGCGTCCATCGACTGTTTTGCCAATTGAGCTTTGTTTATGATTTCAGGCGAAGCCAATAACCAACCAAGTCTCATTCCGGGACCAAGAATTTTTGAAAATGATCCTGTATAGCAGATGGGCACCGGTTCCGGCTGGATTGTTTTCATCGGAACAGTCAAAGCTTCATCTTCCGGATTAAAATAAAGTTCACCGTAGGGATCATCCTCTATCAGAATTATCTCTTTCCCTTTGAGATATGCAAGAAGCTGTTCCTTTCTTTGCCTGCTGTAAATAATTCCGGCAGGATTATGGAAGTAGGGAGACAGATAAAGAATTTTAGCTCCCTTGGCTTCATTCTCCATTGCTCTCTTCAATTCTTCCATAATTATTCCGTCAGCGTCCAGCGGAACGCCTGTAATATCCGCTTGATATGACTTAAAAGCAGAAGTCCCACCGATGAAACAGGGATTTTCTGTTATAACCTTATCACCTGGATTTATAAATAATTTTGCTATAATGTTTATTGCCTGCAGCGAACCGGCCGTAATCAAAATATCATTTGTATCTACGGGTAAATTTTTGCTTCTTAAATATTCACGCAAAGATTCAATGAGGGGCGGGTAACCCGGTGTAGGTCCGTACTGAAATCCCTCCTTCTTTACTGAGTCATCCAATCCGTTATATATTTCATCAATCTCTTTTACAGGGAAAAGATCGTTGTTGGGCATTCCGCCGGCAAACGTGATAATGTCCGGTCTTATAGCTACGCTCATCAAATCTCTTATTTCAGAAGTTCTCATTTCAGAAACGCATTTGGAAAAATCTACCATGTTTTCTCCGCAAAAATATTTGACGAACCGTCCTTTCAGAATAAAGGAACAATTCAATTTTTTTATTATTTAAATATGGGAAATTTTGTGTGAAAAAAAATATTTCTCTTTTAGAGTAGAGAGAAGAAACGGCTGTTGCGGCTTATATATTTTGGATGGAAGAATCGTCTATAAAAAAAAACAGAAAAGATTCACCCCCCCGCTGAATCTTTTCTGGAATAATCTTATCTGTATGATTCAGTATTCCGCAATTTTATCCGATATTATTTGAGAGATTGAATCAGCAGCTACTTTGATTATGAGTATCACGTCAATTATATCCGAGAAGTTTTTACAAAGTAGATCTGGAAATCTATTAACGCTCCTTTTAAGTGTAACCTTGTTTGGCCAAATCTCCCTAAAAAAATCAAGGGCTTCAATTATCTGCAAAGTGTCAAATGAACTTAAAAAATCTGTTCAAAGGTAGTATTGGGAATTGGATAAAACATTAGTACAAGTACTAAAAAAAAATCTTTTTTAGGGGGTTTTTGCCCTAAAAGTTTAG
>JAKAMT010000122.1 GCA_021812705.1 Bacteroidota bacterium
TACAAATTCGCCGCGCGGCACAAACGGAACAAATATGTGGTAGATCTGTTTGTTTCTTAGAATATTTATCACCTGCTCGCTTTTAAGGAGCTGAGTTTTTACACTGTCGAAAAGTTCGATTGCGAGCCGGTGCCGCTTCGAAGCTTCATCGGAATCAATTTTGTGTTCGGCTATAAACGAGAGCAGTGCCCGGCCTTCATCAATTGCATGCACTTTTCCGCCGACCGTCACAAGGAGACATACCTCCTCAACATTCTGCTGAAGAACGTGCTGATTTAAAATAATATCAAAAAACTGAATCAGCTTTCTTCTGTCCGCTTCCGTGGAGGGCATATTCATTTTTGAATTCTCCAGCAGCAGTTCAAGCGTTGTGCAGCTCAGATTAGCAATCTTCTCGGCTGAATTTTTCTGAAACCATTCCTGTGCATTATCCACAAAATTCCTCAGCGTGGCTTTGTGAACATAAGAAAGCACTAACTGAAAAATTATGAGTCCAATGAATAGAATTGTGAGATGCTTGAACTCGAAATGATATTTTTTTGAATTATCCTTCATCCTGGATTAGACTAATTCTATCTTATAAAAAGGTCGCCGGAATTAATAATTTTTTGCGCTTTAAATAGCGCTTCATCCGCGCTCATTTTATTGCCCATAGCTTCATTAATATAGTACGCAATTATATCCGAATAGCGCGTATATTTATCAACAAAAGGCCGCTGCACGGCAGAGCTCAGAAGATCTTTGTAAAATTTCAGTTCACTATTCTTCTTCATAAAAAGGGAATCGGCATAGATGCTTTTCTTAACCGGGAGGTAGCCGCCCGATAAATATAAAGTCTTCTGAGATTCCTCGCTAAGTAAAAATTTAATGAACTCAAAAGTCTCCGGTTTGTTGGCAGAATACTTGGACACCATCAGATTCCAGCCGCCCAGAATACTGACCGGTTTACCCCCTTCAAAATGTGGCAGCGGATATTTCTTTATAAAAGAAGATGCGTCTCCCCGTTTGATATTTTCTTTATACCATTCATACAATCCCGGCCATCCCCTCATAAAAGCACCGTTACGATTTATGAAATCTTTGTATGTTTCAGCCTCGCGGTAGCTTAAAATTTCTTTCGGCGAGAGTTTGTATCTGTTGACCAGATCTATTAATAACTGGACCGATTTTCTCACCGCCTTCGAATTAAGATTTACAGTGTCGGCCGCAAATAGTTTTTCGTTCTGAGACGCCAGCATTTCTGCAAATGTGCACATCAATCCTTCATATTTATCAGCCGGGAAGAGAAAAAATGGTGATGAACCTTTCTTCATTCTTTCGCCAAGCTTCAAAAATTTTTCCCAAGTAATTGATTTTCTCAGTTCCCCCTTAATCTCTTCTCTATCCGGGAGCTTATCCAAAAGTCTTTCGTTGCAGTACAGCACTCCTATATCAAAATAAAGAGGGACAGCAACTAATGTATCGTTATAGTAGCATGTCTCGATTATCTGATTTAGGATTTCGCTTCTCTGTTTTGTAGTGAAATATTTGTTCATAGGTTCCGTCCACTTTGCAAAACGGGGAACCCAGATCTGGTCAACGGAGAAAAGATCTATTCTGTCACTTTTATTGCGGAGAGATCGTATTAAAAGTTCTTTTCTTTCATTTGTGCTGAATTTTTCAAACGGCAGATCTATAGGCACAACTTCGATCTTGCCGGCGTGTAGTTTATTAAATTTATCTATCAGGATTTTATGGCTGGCGGAGATGTTATCTGCAAAGTAGATTCTTTTAATTGAGTATTCATCCTTCATTCTTAGAATGCCGGATAGAAGCATAAATATAAATACAATAATAACGCTCAAGGTAATTATAGCGAGTGTTATGTAGTAAGTCTTAAAATAATGAGCAAGTTTTTTTAATAAATAATTTATCATACCGGACACAATAAAAATATTTTTAATCGCCTATAAAGATAATTTCTTTTTCATATCCTCGTATTCTTTGTACCAACTTGAAAAATCCGGTGCATAAGGGGCAGCAATAAGTTGCCCCCCGAATCCGAATCGTCTGAATACAACCATATTTATTTTCGTAACATTCACCGCTCTAAGTTGAGCGTCATTAATTTCCACGCCGTAATCGAGAGCTAATTTTGCTGCTTCGCCGTTAAGTCTTTTATACAATTTTTCGGTATGGATATAACCTTTTATCTCATCCTTAGCTTCTTCAAAATTTTTGAACAGCTGATTTTTCCCCTCTTTTTTATCGAGCAGTTTAATAATTGAATATCCTTCAGCAGTTTTAATGGGACCGAATATATCGCCCACTTTCATCCTTGCAGCCGCTTTTCCAATTTCGCCGTTCTCATTAATCGAGAAATAATCAAATACTCCTCCCTTATTCCTCACGGAATCTCGTAAAGTATATTTTTTGGCGAGTTCTTTGAAATCCTTTCCTTTATCCAGTTCATTCAAGATCTTCTCCACTACCTGGAGATCATTCACAAGTATCTCTGCAATTTTCACTTTATCATCTTGGGGAACCGATCCGCTGCTCTTAATGAAAAAAGCTCTAGCTTCTTCATCGGAAACCGGATCTTCTGTGTACGCATTTTTCATCATAAGCCGTGATAGATAAAAGTCGCTCCAAGATTTCAAGTCGGCCGCTACATCCGGAAGTTTATCATAACCGCGTTTTAATGCTTCTCTTGCAAGAAGTTCGTTCTGAATAAAAGTTTTCACAAAAGAATTTAAGCGGTTCCTGATATATGCTTCATCAAGTCTCTCCAATTCAAATCCTTGAAGCATGAAATAATCCAGGAACTGAGAAAGAGTTATTGGATTTTCGCTCGTTTTTATAAAAACAGAATCGAGAGAAGCAGCAGGCATTTTTGGCTTGAATGCGTACACATCTTTTTCGACCAGCCTGAATTTGTTGTTTCGCTTCTCTTTAAAGAGGATTTTGTTTTCGTTTACATAATTTGAAACCGTTTTTAGAAGAAGTTCAAAAAGAGAACGGTCTGCAGTTACGTTAACTCCTTTAAAAAACTTTTTATAAAATGCTTCATATAGATCATCCTCTATTCTGCCGGATATAACCTTGTCCACATTTCTTTTATCCTGATCCTCCAAAAATTTTTTCTCCGTAACCGAATACACTTTGCAGATGTACCACCCCTCCGCCAGTTTGACAGGAGGCGTTATATCTCCGGGCATCAAATCAAAAATCACATCTTCAAGTTTTTTGTTCATAGTCCCGAATGTGATCTCCTCACTCTCGTTCTGCTCATCTTTTTCTGGTCTCGTTTGCAGGAGAGAATCAAAAGAAGCGCCGTTCATTAACGATGAGTAAAGTGATCTGCTCTCTTTTTCTTCAGCGGAAAAGATGAATTTAGACTTCAAAGTTTTTAAGATCCGTTTCCTCCCGATTTTGACGTCAGAATCCGGAAGGACTACTTTATCCTTTACCTCTATTTTATATAACGCATCGCGGAGGTAAATATTTCTCAGGTACTGCATCATTATCAGATAGTCGCGGGATTTATCGATCTTTTCTGCAATTGCGGATTGGGCGAGTAGTTTTTCTCCTATCATAGTCAAGAGCAGATCTCTCTTGGTAGATTCAAGATCGCGCGCGGTTTTAGTTTTTAAATGGGGAGTGAATTCATATCGTTTGTAAAATTCATCCTTGGAAATAACCACGCTTCCTGCTTTAGCGAGAATTTCATTTTTCTGCTGCGCGGAAATTTGAAAAGTGAAAACTGCTATCAACGTGAGACAAATATATATTTTACAAAGATAATTCTTCATCATGCACCTTAGATAATTATTTATCCATTTCGATAAAATTATTTTATTTTTGAGGCAGGAAGATAATTAAAAATAGCGAGAAACTTAATTCCAAGTTTTTGCTCTCTTATTATCAATTTCGAAAATATTTTAGTATGGGGAATTTTTCTTCCTGCTTTTAAAACAATGAATTTGAAGATTTGCATCACGGGAGATTTTATGCTTCGATTTTTTACTCTAACTCTATTTGCAACTTTTTTCGTTTTTCAAACGAGCTGCAGTTCTCATGTTTCAGATCCGCCATCTAAAAAGGTGGATGGACCTACAATAGACGGCTGGACATTAGTCTGGTCCGACGAATTTGATTACACCGGATTGCCCGATTCTAAAAAGTGGGGCTACGATGTAGCCGCGCCCGGCTGGGTTAATCATGAAGCTCAGGGCTATACTGATAAACGCCTGGAAAACGCGCGCGTTGAAAACGGTAATCTGATTATTGAAGCCAGAAGAGATAATTACAATAATTATTCCTACTCATCAGCTCGGCTGGTTTCAAAGAACCGGGGCGACTGGACTTACGGCCGTGTGGAAGTGAGAGCCAAAGTCCCGGCAGGAAGAGGTACCTGGCCGGCAATATGGATGCTTTCAACGGTCTGGAATTTGGGAAACGGCGGATGGCCGGATAACGGAGAGATCGATATAATGGAGCACGTTGGATATGATCCGGGTGTGATACACGCATCCACTCACTGCAACAAATATGTGTGGACGAACAACACTCAAAAAACAGCGACAATAAAGATTGCCGATGCAACCACTGCATTCCATAATTATATTATGGAGTGGTCTGCGAATGAAATTAAGATGTATGTAGATTCTAATTTATATTTCACGCAGACTAATGAGAATAAGGGATGGCAGTACTGGCCTTTCTTCAAGGACTTTTATCTGATTCTTAACCTGGCGATTGGCGGCGACTGGGGCGGAGCGCAAGGTATAGACAATTCCGTATTTCCGCAGAGCATGGAAGTGGAATACGTACGAGTATATCAGAAAGCCAATTAAAGTCTCTAGAGAGGTCAAGGAATGGTCTTCGAAAATCGTTAGAGAGGTCAAGGAGTAGTTCTTGACCTCCAACACTCGTCGAAGGAATGGCCATGACCAACATCGCTCTGATAAAGTCGTGGCACTTGAAATACAATTAATGCCGCGAAGACACCAAGACTCTAAGCATATATTTTTTGCAAAAAAAATCCGCCAAAAGCAGTCTGACCTGCCAGTGACGGATTTTGTGGGCTCTGAAGGACTGGAATTTACCCGCCGTGGCGGGCCTCCGACCCGCTGATTATTTATAAAATTAAAAATTGTGTGCAAAAAAAAATCCGCCAAAAGCAGTCTGACCTGCCAGTGACGGATTTTGTGGGCCCTGAAGGACTTGAACCTCCGACCCGCTGATTATGAGTCAGCTGCTCTAACCAACTGAGCTAAGAGCCCTGATAAATGATAATTTTATTTATCGCGATGCAAAAATAGTGCTTTAAGAAAATGAATGCAAATTTTGGGGGAGAAATCGGCCTCAACTTTCTCCCCTTTAATCTATTTATATACAATTCTTGACAGATTCATCAGATTATCATTTTTTCCGAACGGACGGAGAATAAATTTATAGGAATACTCCTTAGGGAATATCTTATACTGGTCATGCGGCTGAGCGCCCCACGAATTATCCCCTCCCACGCCCATCTGCCTGTAATCGAGATTCACGTTAACGAAATCGCTTTCCTCCAGGTCGACCCAATGCATGGTTCCCCTGCTCTTCTGCGTGAGCGCTTCATCTGTATAATAAAGAGTCGATGCGCTCAGATACGGACCGCCGGCTGCAAGCAGACCTATACCGTCTTTGTTGCTCAGCGCGAGCCATCTTATCTCGGTTCTTGTGCCGTTCTCCTGAGGACTGACATAATTTGTGAACATCTCCCTGACGGTGGATTTATATCTTCCCACAAACGCGCCGGTGTATCTGTCAATATAATTTTCCTGCGGACCTCTTCCGAACCATTCAACTGCGCTGAAATCTTTCGGCATCTGCATTTTCATTCCGATACGAGGAATTTCCGGCAGCCCTTTTTTAAGCGGATTAAAATTAATTTCAATTTGTACGGCGCCGTCACCGTAAATTGAATAATCCGATATATATTTTCCTTCCACATCTTGTAAATTGAATTCCGCGCGTATCTTTACAAAATTTTCTTTTGTATAATCATTTACAATTTTAACGGATTGCAATTCCCTTTTCTCTCCGGCATCTCTCCACACGGCGCACCGCTTTGGCATCTTGTTCCCAAAATCATTATCTGTAGGAGCCCGCCAGAAATTCGGTTCGGGACCGGTTTCCATCAGTTTTACATTTTTAAAAGTGTAGCCGGTCAGTATTCCTTTAACTTTGCTGAAGACAATTTTAAAATCCTTTCCTTCGGCGGAAATATTTTCATTGTCATCGGAGACTTTAAGAGAAGGCAGTTTTTTAGAATTGATCACGTTTTTCACTTCCTCAAACGGAATTTTAAACTGCTCTGCGGCGACCGTATAGCCTTTAGGCGCCCACGATTTTTCATTTTTCAGATTGAACGAGAAATTCAGAAAATATTCCGAATCGGGATTACGTTTGAATTTTTTGAAGGGCACTTTGAAGTCAACTCCGCTTCTCGGAGCTGCCGATAAATTATTTTCAGTGCCTGATAAAACAACTTTTCCGTCTTCCAGCAATTCCCATTTCAGATCAAATTCATTCAGATTCGTGAAAAAATATTTGTTAATAATTTTCACTTCCCCTTTGAGGATATCCAAAGCTTTAACTGAGATATTCTGATAAACTTTTTTCACCTCCAGGATTTTTGGAGTTATAGTTCTATCCGGCAGAACCAAACCGTTGATAAGGAAATTTCCGTCGGTCTGGTCTTCTCCAAAATCTCCTCCGTAGCCCCAGTACTCCCTTCCGTCAGCACTCTTTTTCGGAAATCCCTGATCAACCCAATCCCAGATACTGCCACCCTGAAGCTGGTCATGGCTTTCAATAACATCCCAGTAATCCTGAAGATTGCCAGTTGAATTTCCCATCGAGTGAGCATACTCGCACATGATTAAAGGGCGGTCGCGTTTTTCTTTTGCGTAATCGAGCAGGGTTTCGATTCTCGCATACATCGGGGGAACAATATCCGTGTGGGGTCTTCTGCCGGCACCTTCATAATGGACAGGTCTTGTGGCGTCTCTTTTATGTATCCAGTCGCTTGCGGTTTCAAAATTGATTCCGTCTCCCGCTTCGTTTCCCATCGACCAGATTACAATAGAAGGATGATTTTTATCCCGCTCAACCATTCGTGTAATTCTCTCCATATGAGCAAGCTGCCATTCAGGTTTATTGGCGAGAGTTTTATCAGGATCGTAACCCATGCCGTGAGATTCGACATTGGCTTCATCAATTATATATAATCCGTACAGATCACATAACTCATACCAGCGGGGATCGTTGGGATAATGGCAGGTGCGGACCGTGTTGATATTGTGCTGCTTCATCAGCTTAATATCTTTGATCATCAGTTCATCCGTCATATAATGAGCAAGCTTGGGATCGTGCTCATGACGGTTAACACCTTTAACGAGAACCGGTTTACCGTTTACTAAAAAATATCCGTCTTTAATTTCAGATTTGCGGAAGCCGATCTTCGCACTTTCATATTCTAAAACGTTTCCGTCTTTATCCTTCAAAGCAAGTATCAAAGTATAAAGGTTCGGCTCTTCCGCGCTCCATTTTTTCGGCTCGGTGATGTTCGTTTTTAGCGGAATTACATTTTCTCCGCCGGGGAAAAGATAAGGCCGTTCCGCTTTCAATAATACTTTTTCTCCCACCGGATTATTTTTTTCATCAAGAAGAGTGATCTCTAATTTTATTTTCTCCGCGGGATTAACGCCGTAGTTTTTAATTTTAGATACCACCAGCAGTTCTGCATCTTTATAAGCGTCATCAAGATTTGTTCTTATTTCAAAATCGCGAAGATGTACATCTGGTGCGGCTATCAGAAAAACATTCCGGAATATTCCGCTGAGCCGCCAGAAATCCTGGTCTTCCAGATATGATCCGTCGCACCATCTGAAAACTTCAACGGCGAGAGTATTTTTTCCATCCTTCAAATATTTTGTAACGTTGAACTCCGCAGGCAGTCGGCTGTCTTCGCTGTAGCCGAGATATTCACCGTTGAGCCAGATATTCATCGCGGATTCTACTCCGTCGAAATTTAAAAATATCTGTCCGCCTTTTAAATCCGCCGGCACTTCAAATTCTCTTCTGTAGGATCCGACCGGATTAAAATTTTTCTGAATGAACGGAGGATTCGCTACAAACGGATACGTGCTGTTTCTATAGATCGGAACATCATATCCCTGGAACTGCCAGTTTGAAGGAACGGTAATCTCCTTCCATGAACTCACATCATAATTCAGTTTATAAAAATCTTTCGGTCTGTCATCCGGTTTATTTACAAAATTAAATTTCCACTGCCCGTTGAGAGAATAAAAGTATTTTGATTCGAATCTTTTTGCAGCCGCGGCTTTTTCAAAATTTTCGTACGGCATCAAAGTATTGTGCATCGGCTCACGGTTCAGCTGATTCACCTGGGGATTTTCCCAATTCTCTATTTGGTTTTTGGTCGATTGGTTCGTGGTTGTTTGGTTCGTGGTCGGTTGGTTCGTGGTTGCTTG
>JAKAMT010000010.1 GCA_021812705.1 Bacteroidota bacterium
GATTTCGGCGTTAAGGTGAACGGATACTGTTCGGATATGCAGAGAACTTTTTACATTCTGCGCGACGGAGAAAAAATTCCGCCCGCTGCGGTTCAGAAGGGATTCGATGTGATTGTGGAAGCGATAGAAAAAGCGAAACAGGGCATTAAACCCGGCGAGATCGGCGAATCGATAGATAAGATTGCGAGAACTACAATAACTTCACACGGATACGATGAATACCCGTTCGGACTCGGCCATCAGGTTGGAAGATTTTCTCACGACGGAACAGCTTTGCTTGGGCCGGCCTGGGAAAAATATGCTAAGAAGCCGTTTCAAAAATTGGAGGCCGGAATGGTCTTTACTATAGAGCCGAGGCTGACCGTTCCGGATCACGGAGTGGTCTCAATCGAAGAAATGATAATTATAACTGAAAATGGATCCGAATGGTTGACCAATCCGCAAAAAAATATAATATTGGTTTAAGAATTTTTAAGAAAGGATTTACTGATGGGATTTTCCCGTAATGTTCTATTATGGGCATCGGAAAACAGCTGGATGCGCGCCCATGTTCCAAATTTGAAATTTGTAAAAACCGCAATTAAAAAATTTATGCCCGGGGAAACCGTCGAAGATGCTCTCAAAGCGGCAGCCGCATTCAAAGAATTTTCCATTCCAACCACGTTCACACGACTTGGCGAAAACATTCAGAATCTCTCCGAAGGCTTGGAGGTCCGCAATCATTATATCGATTTAATTGATAAAATTGCCGAGCGCAAGCTCGATGTTGAAATATCGGTAAAGCTCACCCAGCTGGGTTTTGATTCCTCCTTTGAAGAAACTCTGGAAAGATTCAAATCAATTGCGCTTAGAGCCAAAGAAAAATTAGGCAACATTGTCTGGATCGATATGGAAGGAAGCGGATATACCGAGCGCTCCCTCTTTTTCTACAAAAAAATCCGTGAGCAGTTTGATAATGCCGGTCTTTGCGTTCAGGCATACCTTTATAGAACAGAGAAAGATCTGGATGACCTGCTGAATATAAACGCCAATATCCGATTGGTAAAAGGTGCTTATAAAGAGCCGGCTGATATCGCATTCAGCTCCAAAAAAGATGTGGATTCAAATTATCTTCACCTCTCAAAAATTTTGTTGAAGAGGAGAAGTGAAAAAGAATTCCGAATTGCATTCGCCACACATGACGAAAATTTGTGTTCGCAGATAATTAATGAGGCAAAACACTACAGCATTTCCAAAGACCGGTTTGAATTCCAGATGCTGTATGGAATAAAACCGGTGTATCAGAAACATCTCGCGAATCATAATTTTAAAGTGAGAGTTCTTATCAGTTACGGAAGCTTCTGGTATCCATGGTATATGAGGCGTTTAGCTGAGCGCCCGGCAAATATCTGGTTTGTTCTGAAAAATATTTTCGGCTGATAAATTGAACTTCTAAAAATTTTGCAAATAAATCTATAAGGGAAAAATGAAATTACTGAAAGGAATAATGCCTCCGATTGCAACTCCGTTTATTAATGATGAACTCGCGTTGGACAGATTAGAGAGAAATTTTTTGAAATGGAACAAGACGGATTTGAGCGGATATGTGGTAATGGGTTCGAACGGAGAGAGTGTATTTCTGCAGCGCCATGAAAAGCTTAAATTGGTGGAAGCCGCAAAAAAGTATATGAGCAGCGAAAAACTTTTGATTGCCGGAACCGGTTCCGATTCCATAAAAGAAACAATCGCCCTTTCTAACGACTGCGCCGAAAGGGGTGCCGATTTTGTTTTGGTGCTCACACCTTCATTTTACAAATCAGAAATGAAACCGTCTGCATACATAAAATATTTTAACGCGGTGGCAGACAATATCAAAGTGCCGCTCATTATTTATAATGTTCCAAAATTTACGGGTGTTGACATTGAAGCCGAAACCGTTGCAAAGTTGGCCGAGCATAAAAATATAATCGGAATGAAGAACAGTTCGGAAAATGTTAGACAGACAACAGAAATAATTGATCAGACTCCTAATGATTTTGTCACTATAATCGGAACCGCCTCAGTTTTATATCCCGGCATTGCTGCCGGCGCGTCGGGAGGCATTTTAGCACTGGCGAATATAGCGCCCGATGAGTGCGTGCAGATCCAAAAATTGACAGAAGCCGGAAAACACAAAGAAGCAGTAGAACTTCAGAAAAGAATGCTTCCCGTTAATAAAGCGGTTACGGCAAAATATGGAGTGGCCGGTTTGAAAGCCGCCATGGAGATGACCGGATATTTCGGCGGTGAACCGAGATCTCCTCTTTCATCGCTCAATAACAACGATAAGGAAAATTTAAAACAAATTTTGATTAATGCCGGACTGATATCTTAAATTGCCAGTCCGATTTTAGGAGATTTATTTTAATGTCGCACAAATCGTTTCATCCGCATCATAGGATTTTAATGGGGCCGGGTCCTTCTAATGTGAATCCCAGAGTTCTTACTGCTCTCTCGCATGCCACAATCGGGCACCTGGATCCTCAATTCATTGAACTGATGGATAGCATCAAAACCCTGCTTCAGGACACTTTTAAAACTGAAAACGAAGCTACTTTTGTTCTATCCGGTCCAGGTTCTCTTGGAATGGAAGCTTGTTTGGTAAACATGATTGAACCGGGTGACAAAGTTATTGTCTGCACTGGGGGATATTTTGCCAACAGGATGATTCAAATTGTAGAGAAGATCGGCGGAATTGCAGTCCCCGTAAAAGAGAATTGGGGACGCGCAATTGATCCGCAAAAATTAGAAGATACACTTAAAGAAAATAAAGATGCAAAGATTGCAGCGTTTGTTCACGCAGAAACTTCTACCGGCGCGCTTTCTAATATCAAGGAACTTTCAAAAATTGCGCATGCGCATAATTGCATGGTGGTAGCCGATGTTGTTACTTCTCTCGGAGCTGCTGAAGTGCAAGTGGATGAATGGCAGTTGGATGCAGTTTATTCATGCTCTCAGAAAGGATTGGCCTGCGTCGCCGGAATGGCTCCTGTAAGTTTCAGCGAAAAAGCGGTTGATCACATAAAAAGCAGAAAAATTCCCGTTCAGAGCTGGTTCAACGACCTGAATTTACTTACCGGTTACTGGAGCGGTCAAAAAAGAAGTTATCATCACACTGCCCCAAGCAATCAGTACTACGGACTTCATGAAGCTCTTCTAATTCTTAAAGAAGAAGGAATAGAGAACGCATGGCGGCGGCATAAAGAGAACAGCGCAAAATTAATTTTAAGACTCAAGGATGAATTCAATCTTGAACCGATAGTGCCGGCTGGAGAAAGAATTCCACACCTCCTTGCTATAAAAGTTCCCGAAGGAATTGACGAAGCGCAGGTTAGATCGGATCTGCTGACAAAACATAATTTAGAAATCGGAGCGGGTCTCGGCGAACTCGCGGGAAAAGTATGGCGCATCGGACTGATGGGCTACAACTCAAACGAAAAGATGATCGACTATTTTATCAGCGCGCTTAAAAAAGAACTGCACAAACATTAAGATTTTTTCAAATAGGGTTTTGAATGAACACAGAAGAATATAAGAAGAAGATCGTAACAAATGTTTACCACATTACCGGCGAAAGCAATGTTGCACTCCATAAACATCCAAAGCACGACGAGATTTTTTTCTGCGTGAAGGGATCCGGCACAGGCGTTTTAGACGACGGCGAAGTTGATTTATTTACGGGTCAAGAATTCATTGTCCCGGCTGGAAAAATGCATTCTCTTAAAACGGATACGGATCTGTTTGTTGCAAGCTTTCTCGTTCCGGTAGTTGAAGAATAATTACCTCTTAAATTAATTACCATCTGCCGAAACGAGAGTTTTATTATCCTCTTTAAATTGAATTTTTTAATTCGCGCACGTGTTTACCAAATAAAATCAGAAAAAAGGCAGGAAAATTATATATATGGCAAATGCAATATTCAATCTGGCTTTACCCGCTAATGAAGAGGTGAAAACATATGCTCCCGGCACACCCGAAAGAGAAAAGCTCAAATCAAAAATTGACGAGATGGAGAAACAGGTTTTGGAAATTCCTCTTCTTATCGGCGGCAAAGAAATTTATACCGGCGACACCGCAAACATAACTCTTCCTCACAACCACAAAAAAATTATAGGCAAATATCATAAAGCCGGACCAAAAGAAGCGCAGATGGCTATAGACGCGGCTATGGAAGCTCATAAAACCTGGTCGGTTATGGACTGGCAGGACAGGGCGGCAATTTTTTCAAGAGCTGCCGATATGATTACTCTTACCGACTGGCGTTATACTTTAAATGCCGCAACAATTTTAGGACAGAGCAAGAATGTTCATCAATCGGAAATTGACGCGGCATGCGAGACGGCAGATTTTTTCCGCTTCAACATTTATTATGCAAATAAAATTTATCAGGAACAGCCGCCTCATTCTCCCCACGGAATGTGGAACAGAATGGAATACCGTCCGCTTGAAGGATTTGTATTTGCCATCGCGCCGTTCAACTTTACAACATTCAATGCTAATCTACCGGGCGCACCGGCAATCATGGGAAATGTTTCCATTCTAAAACCGGCGGGAACCAGTGTATACTCCGCTTACTTTGTAATGAAACTCTTGGAAGCTGCAGGGCTTCCGGCTGGAGTGATTAATTTTCTTCCCGGCAACGGCTCAACATTGGGGAATGTGCTTTTTAAAGATAAAAATTTTGCGGGGCTCCATTTCACCGGAAGTACACCGGTCTTTCAGCAGATGTGGAAGACAATTTCGGAAAATCTTCCGAACTATAAGAGCTATCCCAGAATAGTAGGCGAAACCGGGGGCAAAGATTTTGTATTCGCGCACAAGAGCGCGGAAGTAAGAGGACTCGGTGTTTCTCTAATTCAGGGAGCGTTTGAATATCAGGGACAGAAATGTTCGGCGGCATCCAGAGCATATATACCAAAATCTATCTGGCCGGAATTAAAGGAATATCTTATTTCTGAAATCAAAAAAATGAAGACAGGCGACCCGGCAGATTTTTCAAATTTCAGCAACGCAGTTATAGACAAAGCCGCATTCGATTCCATTAACTCTTATATAAACTATGCAAAAGAATCCAACGATGCCGAAATCATTGTCGGCGGTAAGTCGAATGACAAAGTGGGATATTTCATCAATCCCACAATAATCGTTACAACCAATCCAAAATTTAAAACGATGGAAGAGGAAATCTTTGGACCGGTACTAACCGTTTACATTTATGACGATGAAAAATATGAAGAGACGCTCCATCTGTGCGACGAGACTTCTCCCTACGCATTGACCGGGTCTATTTTTGCGCAGGACAGAAGCGCGATTGTTTTGGCAGATAAGATTTTAAAAAACGCCGCTGGAAATTTTTATATAAACGACAAGCCTACCGGAGCAGTGGTTGGTCAGCAGCCGTTCGGCGGCGCAAGAGGAAGCGGCACAAACGATAAAGCAGGAAGTTTCTTGAATTTGGTCAGATGGGTCTCTCCCAGAACTATCAAAGAAAATTTTGTTCCGAGAAAAGATTTCCGATATCCGTTCATGATGGAAAAATAAATTCAAAAGAGCCGGCTTAATGCCGGCTCTTTAATTAATGCCCTAATCCATGAAGCATTAAAATCGAGTGCTCAAGAATTTTTGTTATCTCTCCCATATAATCTTCCACAGCCTTAACGCTCCCCGGCAAAGAGAATATTAAAGTTTGATCCTTAACCGCAAACAACGACCTGCTTAAAATTGCGGAAGGAATCTTCTCAAAATATTTCAACCGCGCCTGATCCATAATTCCGGGTATCAACTTATCGGCGAATTTTTCCACAATATCGGGAGTGATGTCTCTTGGACCTATTCCGGTTCCGCCGGTGGTGAAAATTATATCGGTTTTTTCATCAACAGATTTTTGAAGTTCCTCTTTTAATTTTGAAGCATCGTCGGGCAACAGCGAATAATCGAACTGCGTATGCCACCGTTTTCCTTCGAAATATTCTTCGAGCAGTTCTTTTATTCTCGGACCGCTTTTATCTTTATATTCGCCCGTGCTGGCTCTGTCACTCAATGTGATTATTTTAATTTTCAACGGCCGCGGCAGATACTCTATTGCGTCCCCCTTTTTTATTGAGCCGCCTTTAATTACACGTGTAAACACACCCGATTTAGGCATAACGCACTTTCCAACTTCTACAAATATTGCGCATCCGTCGCCGTGACACATTTTTCCGATCTGAGTTAACTCAAGTTCCACACCGCCTAATTTAAAGCGGTCAAGAATGCTGACTTTCTTAAAATCTATTCCGCTTGTTGTAATGTTTTCTGCAAATTCGCCCGGCTGGAATTTTTTGTTGTCCGCATCAAGAAGAGAAAATTTTTCAATATCCTCAAGGGCCAGCATGCTTACCTGCCTGTGCCATGCGCCCGAGTGAGCGTCGCCCACAATCCCTCTTTCGTTTACCGTTACGGTCTCCTGAGGAGTTTTAACAGTTCCCTTTTCTACAGATATATTCAGTGAAACAACGAAAATATTTTCTAAAATATTTTTATCATTCATATATATTCCTATTATTAGTCATTCCCGCGAAAGCGGGAATCCACAAATGTAATCGCTAAAAATTTATAGACAGATCGTTCCACTCGGGATTTTGCTTTTCTATTAATTCTATTTTCCAAGCCCGATTCCATTTTTTTAATCGTTTTTCTCTAAGTATTGCTTCATGTATATCATTAGTTGTCTCATAATAGACAAGATTTTTAATTGAATACCGTTTTGTAAATCCTTCGTTCAATCCGTGCTTGTGTTCGTAAACTCGTCTTACTATATCATTTGTAACGCCTATATAGAGAGTCCCGTTTCGTTTGCTTGCCATTATATAAACATAATAGTGCATATTATTTTGGATCTCCGCTTTCGCGGAGATGACCTATGATCAATTATTCCAAAAAATCATATTTCTTTATCGCTTTTAATTTTTTCGACGAGCCGGATCTCTCCGATCCTCATTTTTTTATCTACTGCTTTGCACATATCATAAACCGTTAGCAGCGCCGCGGAAGCTGCCGTTAGTGCTTCCATCTCGATACCGGTTTGTCCGACACATTTTGCAAAAGTTTTAACGCGCACGCCGTTTTTTTCCAATTCACATTTCACATCTAATTTTGTTATCTGCAGAGGATGGCAGAGCGGAATTAATTCGGATGTTTTCTTCCCAGCCTGTATTCCTGAAATTCCCGCAACAGTTAAAACATCTCCTTTCATCATCTCATTTTTCTTAATCAATTTTATTGTTTCCGGCTGAAGCTGAATGAATCCCTCGGCTCGTGCAATTCTGAACTGAATCTTTTTTCCGGATACATCCACCATATCGGCTTTCCCTTTGGAATTAGTATGAGATAATTTTTTCATTCAGCCTCCGACATTGTAAAATTTATTGGAAGTGCTCCCCACACCGCACTTCGGCTTCTGTTCCAGGGCCAGTTTTAAAGCTTGTTCGCATCCAAATTTTCTAACATCAAAAGAGAGATCGCTGAAGAGGCACGGTTTAAGAAGTCCGTCGCTCGTTAAACGCAGCCTGTTGCAGTTTTCGCAGTCGCCGCCGCTTCCTCCGTGAACAATTCCGAATTCCCCCTTCTCAATATCCATTTCATAAATAAATCTTGCGGTCAATCCGTTTGCATCGCAATATTTTTTTACGGCTACAGCATCCGGCTCATTTATCGATTTCTTAATCACGCAATTTATTTTGATGGGAAAAAGACCTGCTTCAATAGCTGCTGTAATTCCGTTAAATACATCGGTAATTTCTCCGCCGCGCGTAATAGCTCTGTATCTGTCCGGGTCAATCGTATCCAAGCTTATATTCACGCGCATGAGACCCGCTTCTTTCAATTCGCGAGCATATTTTGGAAGAAGAATCGCGTTTGTTGTCATCGAGAGGTCTTTTATCTCTTTGATCTCCGCCAGCATTCTGACCAGATTGACCGCTCCTTTTCTTGCAAGCGGTTCCCCGCCGGTAATCCGCACTTTGTTTATTCCAATCTTGACCGCACATTTTGTGAATTCCGTTATCTCCTCTAAAGAGAGAATTGATCTGTGATCGATTAATTTTATTCCCTCTTCCGGCATGCAGTAGACACAGCGCAGATTGCATCTGTCCGTTATACTTATTCTAAGATAATTTATCTCTCTGTTAAATCTGTCTAACATCTACTATCTGTCCTTCCTCTATAACATTCACGCCGATTGGTATTGAGGTTATTCCGTCTGCCAGTGCTAGCGAACTAATATGGGCCGACCCGTGATATTCAACGGGCTCTATTTCTCCGTTTGAATTTATTTTAACAGGAATCCACGCGAGACGTTTATTCTTTTTTCTTTTGATCTCTTTAGCAAGTTTCATCTTGAAAATCTTTAAGTGATTTTCATAACCGGTTGCTGCTGCTAAAAATTCTTTTACAAATATTTCGAAGCAGATAAATGACGAGACCGGATTGCCGGGCATACCTATCACAAATTTATTTTCATCTCTTCCGAACACCGTAGGCTTGCCCGGCTGTATTGCAACTTTATCAAATAATATTTTAAACCCGTTCTTAACAAGAAGACCGGGAACAAGGTCATAATCCCCCATCGAAACGCCGCCGGTTATAATTATAAGATCATTTTCCGATTTTGCTTTCGCGATTAATTTGTTTATCGCATCTTCGTTGTCGATGGCGATTCCGTAATAATTTGATTCGCAACCAATCTGATCCAATTGTGCCAGAAGCTGATAAGAGTTTGTATTTCTTATCTGTGATTCGCGTGGGGTCTTTTCCGGTTCGATAATTTCGTCTCCGGTGGCAATAATTCCGACTTTCGGTTTTATGCACACGAGGGGTCGAACGTGCCCGCATAATGCCAGAGAAGCGATCTCTTTGGCAGTAATTTTTGTACCGGCAGAAAGAAGTTTTTGGCCGGCAACGACATCTTCACCTATCCTGCAAAGATTATCCGCTGTTTTTTCTCCCAGGAATAATATTTTATTTCCCGTCAACTCTTTTACCTCTTCAACAATAATAACGCAATCCGCGCCCTCAGGCATCATTGCACCGGTCATAATTTTCGAGCACTCATTTTTACCGATTTTCTTCTGCGGCTTGTATCCGGCCTGTATAACATCCACTACTTCCAGTTCGTTCTTGATATCTTCCCTGCGGCAGGCATATCCGTCCATTGCCGATTTGTCGAACGGGGGCATGTTCATATCAGAGAAAACATCTTCGCGCAGAACCCGGTTAAGACCTTTTATAAAATAAACTTTCTCTGTTCCGAGTAATATCTTATTCTCTCTTATTATCTGCAGTGCTTCTTCGTATTGAATCATATGATGGTTAAATCCTCTCGACGGTTATTTTATATTAAATAATTTTAATCTTCTTGACAGTTAAAACTAATTATAAATTTTGCAAGCGGATGCCTTAAAATTTGTCCAGATATCGTTACCTATTTCAAGATTAAGAGAGTTAACGGATTCGGAAGAGAGAAGTGCAATTAGTTCCACCTTCCCGATGTCGACTGTAACTTCGAATCCCATCTTTGCGCGCGCAATATCCGTAATCTTTCCTTTGAAATGATTCCGAGCGCTTCCTCCTTCTGATGTAATCGAAAGACTTATCTCTTCCGGATTGATTAGGAGGAATGAATCACCGTCGCCAGAATCCGTGAGTACATATATTTTAATCCCGTCGACCAAAAATTCCTTCAGGTCGCTGTCCGGAATTGAATTGACATTTCCGCGTAAAAAATTTTTTACTCCCACAAATTTAGCAACGAATTCTGATTTTGGATGCTGAAAAATTTGCTCGGGAGGCGCGACATGAACGATAGTGCCATTCTCCATGATTCCAATTTTATTTGCAAGCGATACAGCCTCTTCATAATCATGGGTAACGTGGACAATCGTAATTCCGGCGCGGTTTAGCTTTCTCAATAATGCGCGGAGTTCTATTTTAGATTTAGGATCCAAAGAAGAAAGCGGTTCATCCAGAAGAAAAATATCATTTCCCGCAGCCAAACTTCTGGCAAGAGAGACCCTTTGATATTCGCCGCCAGACAAAGTAGAAATATTGCGATCCAATTTATCAGAAATGCCGGTTTCGGAAGCTGCTTTAAGAACTTTATCTTTTATCTCTTTTTCTTTCCTGCTTCTCAATGGATAGGCTATATTGTCAAATACATTCAAGTGAGGAAACAGATCGGTATCCTGATAAACGATGCTGATATTTCTATTTTGAATCTTCTCTTCTGTAATTTGCCTGCCCCGCAGAAAAATATTTCCCTCACTAATATCGATCAGTCCGGCAATCGATTCAAGTAACACGCTTTTACCCACGCCCGAAACACCAAGTATTACAAAATAATCGCCTGCATCTACATTAAAGGAGATATTTTTCAATTCAAAATCCCCGACTTTTAAAGATATGTTTTCAATTTTCAGCATCTAACTTTTTCTCTTGATCAATCTGAGCACTATAAAAATAAGAAGACAGACTGTAACAAAAACTACAGCAGCGGGCAAAGAATATTTTAATCCATAAGATGTAAATCTTTCATATATCAGTATCGGAGCCGTCTTAGGATTATACGCTACAATTATTACCGCACCGAACTCGCTCATACCGCGAGCCCACATAAGTATAAATCCTGATAAGATTGAACGCCAGGCAAGCGGAAGAGAGACTGTAAAAAAAACACGGGCGGGAGACGCTCCTAAGGTAAGCGCAACTTTTTCTAATCTTTCCGGCACCGCGGCAAATCCATCCCGCGCGGCATTTATTAAAAAAGGGATACTTACAAACGCCATCGCTAATATTATTCCCGCCGGACTTCCTATAAATTTAATTCCGAATAATTCTCCGGCACTTCCCAAAAGGCTGTCGCGCGTAATAATACCCAGCACAGCAATTCCGGCGGCAGAATGTGGAATAATAATTGGAATGTCTATTATTCCATTCACAATACCTTTAAGAGCAAAATTTTTTCTAGCCAGCAGATAAGCCAGCGGCACAGCAAGAAAAGAGAACAAAAATGTTCCCGCCATCGAAGTCCACAGACTAAGCCAAATGCTGTCTCTTACTTCCTGACTGTAAGCCGATTCTCTAAGCGATTCCGGCGTTATATTTAAGTACATACCGGCGATAGGGGCAATAATAAAAAGGAGTGCCGCCCCTCCCAAAAAAGTAAAAACCAAACTCAGCACAGATCTGTTGTATGAAAAACTTTTCATTTAAATTATTTCTTTTTCAGGGCATATTTTTTTAGTTCGCCGGGAAGATTTTTGTACAACTCACAAGCAGAAGGCACTACAGTCGGCTGCCCCATCTCGTCCATAACCTTTAATCCCTTCTTTGCATTAAGCAGATAAAGAAGAAACTTTTTTGCCAATTCGGGATTCTTAGAGTTTTTGGGAATAGTTACGCCATAAACCATAGAAGCCCCACGCTGAAAAATTTTTTCGCCGGGGGTTTTTCCGTTCAGTTCTACGGAGACTTGATTATAATAATCTTCCAGGTCCGCGCTCTTCAAATTTATTTTATCCGGAAGCGTCACGAATTTAAGTCCGTGCTGTTCTGCAACGGAACGGTACAGAAAAATATAATCCAATTCGCCGGCTTCCAGCAGGGCAAGCAGATCAACTTCCTTAGGTCTAATATATTCCTGGTTTTTAGAAGTAATTATTTCTGTAAGCCCTTTTTTGTTATAGTAGATCTCCGCCAATTTTAAGGCAAGAATTGTTCTATAACCGCACGGATCAGAGTTTGGATCCGACCTTCCAATGTTTATTTTTTTATCGAGTAGAATATTAAACCAATTGTTTTGATTGATCTCATTTGCTCTTCTCGATTTAGGAGAGTAGACTATTGCCATCTCATTTGTAGCGAATTTCAGGTTCCAAGAAGCATATTCGGGAATAAGGAGTTGATCAATCACCATGTAATCCGCCGAGGCGAACACGTCACAATTTTTTTTCAACTCGGAAATTTTTCTGGCACATTCGCGGCTTCCGGCTATCTCCTTTAAAATTTCCACACCCGGATTTTCTTTTTTAAATCCGTCAATAATTTTTTCAAACGGAACAGTCAGGCTTCCAGCATGAAATATTGTAAGCTGGCTGCCGCTTTGCGGATAAAAGGGATTTATCCAAATAAATACAAGAAGAAGTGTCAACTTGAAATTAAATTTTAACATTACGCATCATCTCTCTAATTTTTATATGTAAAGTCTAACAATTATTATTTTCCCGTTCAACATTGATTTTATTGATCTTTCTTCACATTGGGAATCATACTTACCTTTCTTATATTTTCAAGGACATTTATAACTTTTTATAAAAAATTAATTTTGGAGACCTTGATGGAAGCAAGGGAAATATTGGAAGAGAGAATATTACTTAAAGAGTTTTCGTATGATATCACTCCGATGGAGAAAGGCTATTCCGACAAAACTTTATATATCAATCTTTCAGATAATCAGATAAGAATAAAAGATGTGCCCAAAGAGATGAAAGAAAAATTCATAGGCGGCAAAGGATACGGGCTGAGGTATCTTTGGGACGCAACCAAACCGGACACAAAATGGAACGACGCCGAAAACGAAATTGTGATTTCGGGCGGACCTGTCTGCGGAATTACACAATATTCCGGAACGGGAAAATCTTTGGTTGTTACAATTTCTCCGCAGACAGATTCGGTTATGGACAGCAATGTGGGAGGGTGGTTCGGGCCGTTTTTAAAACTGAACGGTTTTGACGCAATAGAACTTCAGGGAAAAGCCGAACGCGATGTGGTTATTATTCTCGACGGCAGAGACGGAACGGGAAAAATCAGAATTGAAGAAGCTCCGGCCGATCCGGTAAACAGCCATCAGCTAGCCGATATGCTGACCGAAATGTACTGCCCCACAGAGCAGGATAAGATGAAAATAGCCGTCGTTTCCGCCGGCGCAGCGGCAGACCATTCATTAATCGGAATGCTGAATTTTAGTTTCTATGATAAAAGAAAAAAGCGCTCAAGATTAAAACAGGCAGGCCGCGGCGGAATAGGAACCGTGTTTCGCGATAAAAAAATTAAAGCTCTTGTTGCATTGGTTGCAAAAGTGGAAAACGATATTAATCATGTCGTAAATATGAAAGCCATTATCGAACGCGGGCAGCGCTTCAACAAAGAGATGAAAGAATTGGATGACTTACAGTGCGAAATGAGGGCTAAAGGCACCGCCCATTTGGTTGAAGTGATGAACGATTATGATCTTCTTCCGGTAAATAATTTTAAATTCGGAAGCAATGAGGCGGTGGTTGGTAATATAGACGGCAATACATGGAAGAAGCAGTTTGAACAGGGCTCGTTTGACGGATGCTGGCTGGGATGCAATATGAGCTGCGCCAAAGGTGTTAATAATTATGTTTTGAGAACAGGCCCTTTCAAAGGTGAAAGCGTAATTGTAGACGGACCGGAATACGAAACCGCAGCCGGAATCGCGGCTAATTCCGGTATCTTCAGCACGGATTACACCATTGAAGTAAATTTTTACTGCGATACTTACGGAGTCTGCACAATCACCTGGGGTACAACTGTTGCGTTCTTGATGGAATGTTACGAGAACGGAATTCTTAATCTGGAAAGAACCGGAGGCCTTAAACTGAATTTTGGAAACGCGGACAGCGCAATGGAAATGCTGCATCAGCTTGGACGCGGTGAAGGATTCGGAAAAACCGCGGGTTTGGGCGTGCGCCGTTTGAAAAATCTGTTCATAGAAAAAGGATGGGGCGACGCTCAGTTCCTGCAAGACATTGCAATGGAAAACAAGGGACTTGAATATTCCCAGTATATGTCCAAAGAATCTCTGGCTCAGCAGGGCGGCTATGCTATGACAAATAAGGGCCCGCAGCACGATGAAGCATGGCTCATCTTCATGGATATGGTGAACAATCACATTCCGACTTTTGAAGATAAAGCAGAAGCCCTTCATTATTTCCCTCTCTTCAGAACATGGTTTGGTCTGGCTGGAATATGCAAACTTCCCTGGAATGACGTTGAACCCGCAAACAACGCAGAGACTGCGGAACCCGCAAAAGTCCCCGAGCATGTTGATAATTATGTAACCATTTACAACGCCGTTACAGGAAGAGATTTTACAAAAGAAAGACTCATCGAAGATTCCGAACGAGTTTACAATTTTCAGCGCATGTTCAATTTGAGAAGAGGTTACGGCGTTCGCAAGTGGGACGCACAGCCCTACAGAGCCGCCGGCCCTGTTACTGAAGAAGAATATTTATCGCGGCAGGAACGATATGATAAGCATCTGAAAGAACTCATCGGACTGGTTCCGCAAGGAATGTCGTTGAAAGAAAAGATGGCGGCGCACCGAAAATACCGCGAGAACAGATACGAACTTCTTCTTGACGCTGTTTACAAAAGAAGAGGCTGGGACGAAAACGGCGTTCCGAAAGTAGAACACTTGAAAAAATTGGGAATGGATTTACCCGAACTGCTTGAACTTAGAAGAAAATATGAAAAAGGTGAATGGAAATTGAAATAAAAACTGAAAAATATATTTAAAACTAAAAACTCCGCTTCAAGCGGAGTTTTTTTATAATTTCAAATTTTTATCCGCCGCTTATCATGTGGATTATTTCAACATTATCGTTCTCTTTTACAGAAGCAGAATCGAAAAATTCTCTCTTTACTAATTTTCCGTTTATCTTTACAATTAGACGGGTGAATGAAAATTTTTTCAACTTCAGCAGTTCATTGACGGAGAGAGAATCTTTTTCAGAATCCAGGATTTCGTTCCGATGATTTAAAATAATATTCACTTACTTATCCTTCCCAAGTAATATTTCAAGAACGACATTAGCCATCATATTCGATACAATTCCCACTCGCGGAGCTAAAGGAGGATCATTTTCACCGGTTTCGTTTGTCAGATCGCCAACAATATAAAGATTTTCATGCCGTTCAACTTTAATCAATTCGTTTCCGCCCCACCCCGCCAGACCGACTCCGCAAACCAACGGTTTATCCGGAAATGAATCCAGAACGGTCTCGGCAATCATCTCTTTCATCTCGGCTTTATCAAACGCTTCAATTATAATATCCGCATCCTTATAAAGTTCAACTATTTCTTTTGGGCTTAGCGTTATGGTATGCGCTTCAACTTTTACGGAAGGGTTTATTTTCGAAATATTCTCTTTTAAGGCTTCGGCTTTATATTTGCCTATCTGATCATAAAAAAAATACTGACGGTTTAAATTGCTCTCTTCAATTTTGTCGAAATCGGCAATCACTAATTTTCCAATTCCAATGCGAGCCAAAGCCACAGCCGCGTTCGAACCGAGTCCGCCGCAGCCTGCAATTCCAATGCTTCTGCTTTTTAACCTGTTTTTAATCTCTTGAAAATTCATAGCTGCATATTTTTTCCGTTAAAATATAATTAAAACGGATTCCGGCATCAAAAATTTATTCAAGGAACATTTATGCAGTCTATGCAAAACACCCTGCCCGCATCCTTTTAATTGGACAAAATGATACTTTGTTAAGAATTCGACTGATAATTTATCTTGCAATAATTCAATTGAAAGTATTACATTGAATTGCAACATGTTGAAAAAATAATAGGCGGAGGAAAAATGAAATCACTGAAAGATATATTGAGCACTCAATCTCTTTACACGGTTAAAAGCGGAAGCAACATACATGATGTTGTTTTGCTTATGGACAAACATAATATTGGAGTAGTTCCAATAATGTCCGGGGAAGGAAAGCTTCTAGGCGTATTTTCCGAGAGGGACCTTGTAAGAAGAGTAATATCAAAAGATTTGAATTTGGCGACAGCTCAAATAGACGAAGTGATGACAAAAGATTTAGTTCTCGCCGATGTCTCGGAAACACATGAACAGTGTCTACAGAAGATGAAAGACCGCGGGATCAGGCACATGCTTGTAATTGAAGGGGGCAAACTCCTGGGCATTCTTTCAATGAGAGATCTTTTGGAACTGGATCTTACCGTTCAGAGAGAAACAATAGAAGTCCTGCATAATTATATCTATTCGAAATAAAATTTTGGCTCGAGCAGAAATCACGCTTTATTAAATCCGCTTTCTATAGCCCGTCGTGCAGTAAATTGCACGTACGGGTAATTCTTACTTATACATTAAAAAAATTCTTTTCATATTTTTGTATATACATTAAGGACTTATTATGAAAAGAGCTCGTCTGTTTTTATCTGTTTTCATCATCTTTATTTCCACACTAGCTGTAGCTCAAAACGAAACTGCTCTTTATAAAAAGCTGAAATCTCTTAAAGAAATAACTGAAATTACGCCTGTAAAGCACGACACAATTTTTTCCGAAGCATATGAGATAATGGTGACGCAGCCGTTGGACCACAATAATCCTTCGGGCAAAAAATTCCGCCAGAAAATATATCTCTCGCATAAAAACGATTCTGCTCCTGTCGTTTTCGTTACAGAAGGATATGCCGCAAACAGCGGCCGTCCTACAGAGCTGGCCAAACTGCTAAACGCTAATCAGATAACTGTTGAACACCGGTACTTCGGCAAATCCGTTCCGGAAAAAATCGAGTGGAAATATCTTAACATTAAGCAGGCGGCGGCAGATCATCATCTCATAGTTCAGCTTTTCAAAAAAATATACGGCGGCAAATGGGTTAGCACTGGAATAAGCAAGGGGGGCCAGACTACAATCTACTTCAAAAGATTTTATCCTGACGATGTGGACGTTTCGGTTCCGTACGTTGCACCCGTTAATTTGTCTGCGGAGGATCCAAGAATTTATATGTTCCTCAATTCAGTAGGAACAGAAGACTGCAGGAATAAAATAATAGCCTTTCAGCGGGCGTTCCTATCTAAGCGTGATGAGATAAAAAAATTGCTTATTCAGGATGCGGAAAAAAAGAAGATAAAATTCGCGTGGGACTATGATTTTGTTCTGGAATATATGACTTTAGAATATTCTTTTGCGTTCTGGCAGTGGGGCAGCACAAAATGCGAAGATATACCGGACGCCAATTCATCCGCAGAAAAGTTATATGATCATATGGTGAAAGCCAATCCTCTTTATTTTTTCACGGAACAGGCCATGAAAGATTTTGGACCGTTTTATGTGCAGGCTTATAAAGAGATCGGCTATTACGGCTATGATTTAGAACCGTTCAAGGATCTTCTGCAGAAAATAAAAACAGGCACCAACCGGATACTTGTACCCAAAGATGCTGACGTGAAATTCGACTGCACCGTTATGAATGATGTGAATGAATGGATTCAGAGAAACGGTAATAATATTTTATTTATTTACGGCGGAAACGACACCTGGAACGCCACTTCCATCCAGCTTCTTGGACTTACAAATTCCATCAAGATGGTTAAGAAAGGCGGCTCGCACGGAACAAGAATAAGCAGCTTCGACGGAGAACAAAAAGAAAAAATTTTGAGTACGCTTGAAAACTGGCTCGGATTAAAAATTAAAAGATAAAACAAATCAGTATCGACACGAAACCAGAATAGACGGAGACAGAATGGATCTCTTCAAAGACTTAACGCTAAATGCAATTCAGATAATACAACTAATGTTGGCCCCCGCCGTTATGATAAACGCATGCGGACTTTTGTTATTGGGCATCAACAACAAATATTCTTTAGTTGTAAACCGCATTCGCCTTCTTAACGAGGAGAAGAGAAGATTAATGGTTAAGATAGGCGAACACGAGCCTTCATTCGAGGAAAATGTGAGACTTGAAAGCACATCCGTTCAGATTGCGGCATTGGTCTACAGAGCCAAACTTGTGCGTAATGCGGTTCTTTGCTATACCACTGCCGTGGCGCTTTTTATTTTTACTTCCCTGCTTGTCGGCATTTCTTCTTTCATGTCGATCGGCAAATTAAATTTTTTCATCATAACTGCTTTTTTGACGGGAATGATTTTTGTTTTAATTGGGATTATTTACGCGGGATTAGAGACGAAAAAGGGATACGATATAATTTCCTACGAAGTCAGAGCTCATGAATGAGGAAAAATCTTTTTCGAAAAAAGAACTGCTGAATCCGGACAAAATGATTTTAATGTATGCTCGCGGAGCGTTTCCGATGGCGGACGAATCCGGCGAGATCAATTGGTATTTTCCGGAAGTAAGAACAATAATTCCCCTTGATGATTTTAATATTCCCCGTTCTCTCAAAAAATTTTTAAGCGTTTCCGATTTTAAATACAAAATTGATTCGGATCCGCTCGCTGTTATAAAATCCTGTGCGCACCGGGAAACAACATGGATTTCCGAAGAGCTGATCTCCGCATATAACGGACTGATTAATGCGGGCCATCTTCATTCCGTTGAAGTGTACAGAGGCGATGAACTGGTGGGAGGATTGTACGGAGTAACATACAGAGGGGCTTTTTTCGGTGAGTCTATGTTTTCAAAAGTAGAACAAGCTTCAAAATGTGCTCTGGTCAAGTTGGTCCACAGATTAATTGAAAAAAAATATACGCTGCTTGATGTTCAATATCAGACTGATCACTTAAAGATGTTCGGGGCAAAGGAAATTCCTTTGGATGAATTTGAAAAGATTTTATATGCATCATATAAATCCGAAATTTCATTCAACTGAAAAGGCCATATTCCGATTCTCCCTTCCATAAATTTTGTATATTTAGACAAACGGTTGCGGAGAATTCTTCCACTTAGGTAAAATTCCGGAGATCAACCAAAGAAGGAATATATAAATGAAATCAAAATTAACTTTGATTCTAATGCTTGTCGTTTCGTCATTCGGGTATGCGCAGACGGTCGGCGGAACTTTTTATATCGGTTCCCCGCAGGGAGATTTTGGAACCAACGTAGATAACCTTGGATACGGTTTTGAGATTCACGGAACTCTCTGGTCGCCCGGCAAAGATCGGCCGGTTACATTCGGTTTGAACGGAGGCTATCTTATTTACGGAATGAGAACAGAACGGAGACCTTTCAGTCTCACAATTCCGGATGTAGGAGTTGATGTAACAAGAACAAACAGTTTAGCCAACATGCACTTTCTAATTCAGATTAATCCGTTCGGCGGAACTGTTCAGCCATATCTCGAAGGACTATTCGGCGGGGCATATATTTTTACAACAACAGAAATAAAAAGTGTAAATCTCGGACAGGAAATTGCCTCCTCCACAAATTACGACGACTTTACATGGAGCTACGGCGCGGGCGCAGGACTTCTAATTCAGTTAAGCAAGGATTTGGGAGATGTGAAAACACTCTACCTTGACATTAAAACGAGATACCTGTACGGAACAGAAGCCCAGTATCTCACAGAAAACGGAATTGTAGTTAATCCCGCAACATATCAGGTTAATTATTTTCCAAAAAAATCCAGAACCGATCTTCTCTCTTTTCACATCGGAGTGACAGCATATTTTTAAAACAGAAAAAACAATAAATACAGAAAGGCATTAAAATGACAAATTACAAAGAGCTTGGATTAGTTAACTCAAAAGATCTTTTTGCCAAGGCAGTAAAAGGCGGTTATGCAATTCCGGCATTTAATTTTAACAACCTCGAGCAGTTGCAGGCAATAATAAGCGCCTGCGTTGAAACGAAATCACCGGTAATACTTCAGGTTTCAAGCGGAGCGCGCAAATATGCCAATCAAACGCTTCTGAAGCACCTTGCTAAAGGCGCAGTGGATTATGCTCATGAACTGGGGTATGATATTCCGATTGTTCTTCATCTCGATCACGGCGATACTTTTGATCTTTGCAAGTCGTGCATTGAATCAGGTTTTTCATCCGTCATGATAGACGGCTCGCATCATCCATACGAAAAAAACGTTGAGCTCACTGCGCAGGTTGTGGAATACGCCCACAAATATAATGTAAGCGTTGAAGGCGAACTGGGAGTGCTAGCAGGAATTGAAGATGAAGTATCGAGCGCGGTTACTCACTACACAAAGCCCGAAGAAGTGGAAGACTTTGTTAAAAAAACCGGCGTCGATTCTCTTGCAATATCCATCGGCACTTCGCACGGCGCAAACAAATTCACGCCGGCACAATGCACGCGCAACGCAGACGGAATTTTGGTTCCGCCGCCTCTCCGCTTCGACATTCTAGAAGAATGCGAAAAAAGAATTCCCGGCTTCCCTATCGTTCTTCACGGTGCGTCATCAGTCCCCGCTGAACTGGTAAAAATCATCAACAGCAACGGAGGAAAATTGAAAGACGCGGTCGGAATTCCGGAAGAACAATTGCGCCGCGCTGCTGCATCAGCAGTCTGTAAAGTTAATATCGATTCTGACGGAAGATTGGCTATGACCGCAGCGGTTAGAAAAACATTTACCGAGAATCCCGCTGAATTCGATCCGCGCAAATATTTAGGTCCTGCCAGAGATTCTTTGAAGGAGCTTTACAAACATAAAATCATTAATGTTCTTGGAAGCGCAGGAAAAGCGTAATTCTCATCTAATTTTATCTGCAATCTATCGAAGGGGCTCAAATTTCAGAGCCCCTTTTTTATTTTTAATCCGGAAACCAATCTGTTTTGCAAACGACTAAAGATCAGACTCTTGATTAGCGTGTGAAATTAAATTATTATTACATGGAATTTAACTCAAACAGCCGATGGCAACGATAAGATCAATTATAAAAATAATTGAGTGGGAAGCAATATTCTGGACTGCGGGGCTTATCTATCTTTTTTTTATCAATCCTTATCAGGTACAGCATTTTACACTGTGCCCTTTTCACAACTTGGGCATCACTTTCTGCCCGGGCTGCGGACTTGGAAGATCTATCTCCTTTTTTTACCATGCCGATTTTTTTCATTCGCTGAGGACACACCCGCTCGGGATAGCCGCATTCATTTTAATTTCATTCAGGATATTCAAGCTATCTAAGAATATGATAAAAAACTTTAACAACAATAAAGAGGTAATGTATGGCTAATGTTTACGAAGTACTTCCGGAAATTATGGGAGAAGAACAGTTTTATATTTCCAACATTATTAAGAATATGGACGACAAACAGGCCCAGCAATTTGCGAATATATATCGCACAAGGAGAAAAGATCCGCAGACAATTTTACTGGTAACGCTCGTGGGATTTTTAGGATTGGCAGGAATACAAAGATTTCTTACCGACCAGATAGGAATGGGAATTTTATATCTCCTCACCGGAGGTATCTGCATGATAGGAACAATAATAGATCTCGTTAATTATAAAAAGATCGCGTTCGAGTATAATCAGAAAGAAGCCGCGCAGATTATGATGATGTTCAAGACCGCGTGATGCCATAATTTGAGAAACAGCATTAATGGCAGAACGCGAAACCGGAATAGTAAAACGGTTTAATACTACAAAAGGTTACGGTTTTATTGAGCGCAGTGAGGGCGGAGATGATTTTGTTAAATTCTCTTCAATTCAGCCGGAGGGATACCGCTCTCTTTAGAAGGGTCAGAAGGTTGAGTTCACCATGAAGACGGACATAAAGGAACTCAGGATCAAGATGTAAGAATTGTGAAATAGCTTAGCATTTTTGTACTTAAAGGAGCGGCTCTATGCCGCTTTTTTTTGTAAAATTTTTACCGGAGTTGTGAACTAAATATATCAGTAAATCGTTTTAGAGAATATAAAAGTTATTATATTTCGCTGCGAAAAAAATGATTTATGAAAGATCATTCATTATGAATAATCTAAAGAGAAATATCACATCAGATTTTGAAGGTCCGGGATCATTCCGCCTCCTGTTCAAATCCATATTCAATTCGAATCTCCGCTGTTGTTGTTGCTAACATAGCTTCATCTTCATTTAATTCTATTTAAAAATTTTTAAAGGTATTTGTTATGGAACCAATTGAATTGGGGAATAATTCATTTTATGATTTTGCGGAATCGCTATTGTCGAACCGGCAGACCCATGCATGTACGGCCGCATTAAAAACGGAATCGATTGAGTATCTCAACGAACTGTTAAATCTTTTATTCCCCCATTTCTCAAACAAGATTTATTACACGCCTGAAGATATACTTGCAAAACTGCGGCTTATGGAGAGAAATCTTATTTCACTCGTAAAGCAGCTAAATTCGTCATTCGGAGGGGATCCGGTTTCTCTTTCAAAAGAATTTACAATCCGGATTCCTGTTATTTACACAAACCTGCTTGCCGATGCTAAAGCAATTTTTAGCGGTGATCCTGCGGCAGAGAGCATAGATGAGGTGATAATTGCTTATCCCGGATTTGCGGCTATAGCTATTTACCGAATCGCGCACGAATTGTATTCTTTGAAGCTTCCGATAATCCCCAGAATACTTAGTGAATATGCGCATCAATTGACGGGGATTGACATTCACCCGGGTGCTTCAATCGGTTCTCCTTTCTTCATAGATCACGGAACGGGGATTGTAATTGGAGAAACCGCAGAGATCGGAAAAAATGTAAAATTGTATCAGGGGGTTACGCTTGGAGCTTTGAGTGTAGACAAATCTTTATCACAAACAAAACGCCATCCTACGATCAAAGACGATGTCATAATTTATTCACAGGCGGTAATTCTGGGGGGTAATACGGTGATTGGAGAAAAAAGCATAATAGGCGGCAACGCATGGATAACGCAAAGTATTCCCCCTAACTCAACCGTGTATAATAAAAGCGAGGTCCGCGTAAGAACCGGCAATGAATTTGAAAACAATTTTGATTTTATAATCTGAAGGAGATAAAAATGAAAGCGAAAAATATTCTTGAGACAATAGGGAACACCCCGCATGTGAAAGTAAACAATCTTTTCTCTGATAAAAATGAAGTTTGGATTAAATTGGAGAAAGCAAATCCCGGAGGCAGCATCAAGGACAGAATTGCGCTCTCCATGATCGAGGATGCGGAGCGGAAAGGGTTATTAAAAAAAGGAAGCATAATAGTCGAACCGACTTCGGGCAACACCGGTATAGGCCTTGCAATGGTAGCTGCAGTAAAAAAATATGAACTCATCCTGGTAATGCCGGAATCAATGTCGTTGGAGAGAAGAAAAATTATGACTTCATTCGGCGCTAAATTAGAATTGACGCCGCGTGAATTGGGAATGAAGGGCGCGATTGCAAAAGCGAATGAGATTGCCGCCGGTAATGAAAATGTCTGGATACCGCAGCAATTTGAAAATGCTGCAAACGTGGATATTCATATTAAAACCACAGCCCGCGAAATTCTAAATGATTTTCCGGATGGATTGGATTATCTCATAACCGGTGTCGGCACAGGCGGTCATATTACAGGGGTTTCTAAAGTGCTTAAAGAAAAATTCCCCGCATTAAAAGTAATTGCCGTTGAGCCATCCGCATCGCCGGTTATTTCAGGAGGGGCTCCCGGTCCTCATCCGCTGCAGGGGCTTGGCGCAGGATTCATTCCGGATAATCTTGATACTTCTCTGCTGGACAGCGTTATAACTATTGCAAAAGAGGAGGCTTATAAATTTGCGCAGCGGGCGGCAAAAGAAGAAGGTCTCTTTGTAGGAATTTCGACCGGTGCCGCTCTTGCAGCAGTCGATAAAAAATTAAATGAGATCGGCAGCGGCAAGAAAATTCTTACTTTTAATTACGATACGGGGGAAAGATATCTTTCGGTAGATGATCTTTTTTAAAACTTCAGGAATCCCGCTCTATTAATTTATTTGAGCGGGATTTTTTATTTAAGCATCAGCATTTCTCTTATGATTGGCGTTAATCCGCCGAACATCAACTCAACCGCAATCATCATTACAATCAGACCCATAATACGCATCAATACTTTATTGCCGCTGTCGCCAAGAACAGAAAGAATTTTTCTGCTTGAGACGAGCATTGCATAGGTTATAAAGAGAACCACTATCACAATTGAAAATAGTATTCCCTTCTCTAAAATATTTCTTGAGTCGTTGAACAGCACAATAGTTACTGTGATAGTACCTGGACCGCAGATTATAGGTATGCCGAGGGGCGTAATTGAAAAATCGTTCATAAATTCCGAATGATTTTCATCATCCTCTTTTACTTTTTTAAGTTTCGCGTTCAGCATATCGTAGCCTGACATAAAGAAGAGAACGCCGCCCACAATTTTTAATCCGTTTACGGAGATGTGGAAGAAATCAAAAATAAAATTTCCCGCGAATGCGAAGACGACAATTATTACAAATGCGGTTGTCACTCCCTTGAAAGCGATTTTGCGCACTTCCTCCGGCTTCATCGATTCTGTGAGACTGTTGAAGAGAGGAATCACGCCGAACGGAAGAACCATCGTGAATAAAGAAGTAAACGCCAGCAGACTGAATTGAAAAATCCTATCCATTTATCGCATCCTCTTCTTTTAATTTTGTTGCAGAAGTAATTCCAAATTTTCTTTAATCACATTCCAGGCAAGCATAACATGTTTTTCTTCGGTCCTCAGCCCGGACACAACCAGTCTGATTGTAAACTTGCCGTTCAGCTTTGTATGCGTTATAAAAACTTTTCCTGTCGAATTCACATTGTTCAAAAGTTTTTCATTCAATTCATCCAATGCTTTTTCATCATTATTCCCTCCCGGCTTTGCGCGGAAGCAAACTGTGCTGAAAGGCGCAGGGGCCAGTCTTTCGAAACGGGAATCTTCATCTATCCATTTCGCAAAGAGCCGGCCGAGCCGGATATGCTCTCGCAGCCTTGACCGAAGTCCTTCAACACCAAAGTAGCGTAGAATAAACCAGAATTTTAGAGAGCGGAATCTTCTGCCCAGCTGGATCCCGTAATCCATATAATTTTCAACAACACCGTCTTCGGCTGTCTTTAGATATTCCGGTATTAATGAAAAAGCTTTTTTAATTATCTCCGGTTTTCTCGTGTAAAGAATGCTCAGATCAACCGGCACGAATAACCATTTATGAGGATTAACAACAAACGAATCCGCTCTATCAAGTCCGTTAAAATGTTTCTTCATTTCGGGAAGCATTGCCGTTACGCCGGCGTGCGCTCCGTCCACATGAAGCCAGATTTTTTCCCTTTCGCATATCTTCGCAATCTCATCGACCGGATCCACGCTTGTTGATGATGTAGTTCCGATTGTAGCCACAACGCAGAAGGGAACGGCACCGTTTGCCCGGTCATCTTTAATTGCCTTTTCCAATTCTGCCGGAATCATTCTGAATTCGGAATCGCTTTTGATTTTTCTGATTCCTTCCAATCCTATGCCGAGCGTTAAGGCGCCTTTATCCACCGATGAATGCGCGTGTTCGGAACAGTATAATTTTAATTTCGGCACTCCGCTCATGCCGTTTTTTCTGATATCAAATCCGGCAGATTCTCTTGCAGCTGCAATTGCGTGCATTGTGCTCACCGAAGCTGTATCGTATATAATTCCTTTGAACTCTTCCGGCAGATTCATCAGTTTGCGGAACCAGATAAGAACCGTTTCTTCAAGTTCTGTTGATGCCGGAGCCGATTTCCATACCATCGCGTTCACATTGAACGCGGCGCTCAGCATCTCTCCAAGAATTCCCGGCCCCGAAGCAGTCGAATTAAAATATGCCATAAAATTCGGATGCTGCCAATGCGTGGTTGCGGGCAGAATTAATCTATCGAGATCGGCAATGATTTTTTCCATCTCTTCTCCCTCAGCAGGAGCATTTAACGGAAGTTTCGATTTTAATTCTCCCGGTTTTATATCCGGAAGAACGGGAAATGATTCAACTCCATTCAGATATTTTGCAGCCCACTCGATTAACTCATGTCCGTATTTTTTAAATTCCTCTTCCGGCATATCGCCCGGATGCTCTCTTGATTTCATATTATATCTCAAAAATTAATTTTACGAAGCCATTCGGAAATTGTTTTCGCAAGCGCGATCCGCTTATCGGAAAACGAATGTCCCGTTTCCAAAATAATTTCCTGTAAATATTCCGCGCCGTTTTTCTTCAGAGCGCCGATTAGCGGCTTGTGATGAATGTCCATAGGCGCGGTAGTGTCGTACTGCGCGCCTATGATTAATAAATTTTTCTTCGCGAGTTTATCCAGATAGTTCAGAAGGTTCCATTCGGATTTATGCGCTATAAGTTCATTCAGCAGAGTCGAAGGCGAATCACAATTAACAAAATCCATTGCGGGCTGCATATGCTGGGCCGCGAATTGAAAAATCATGCCGCTCGATTCAATAAGTTCTCCGAATTTTCCGGCGTTGAACCCGGCCAGAAAAGCGATGTTTTTTAACGAATCATCATTGATGGAATTATGAAGCGCGGCAAAACCGCCCATGCTGTGCCCGATGAGAATAATATTTTCTTTATCAATTCTGAATTTATCTGCTGCAACGCTGCTTCTCAAAAATTTAAGCGCTTTCGGCACATCATCAACAAGATTGCTCCACAAATAATTTCCTCCGGTTCCCCAGCAGCCTCTGTAATGAAAAACGTAAACATTAAACCCCTGCCGGCGGAACACATGCGCCAGATCGTAATTAACTTCATTGCCCGGAAATCCGTGCAGAAGAAGAATTGTTGCGTGCGGACCCTCTCCCGAAGCCAAAAACATTGTGCCCAGGTATTTAATGCCTCCCTCCTCAAACATCGCAGGAATCATGGTGGAGGGATATTCAGCATTATACTGTTCATCATCAATTACAGGATCAATTTGATTCATCGTATTCCTTTGTAATTTTCCGTTTCATTTTAGCTTTATTACTTCAGGCAAAAATAACAATTGATGCATTAAACGGCAGGATTCATTTGTAATTATTTCCGATTCGGCGCTTCATTTCTTATCTTTGCCAAACAATAATTAACAAAAAAATATTCCAAATGAGATTAAGCAAATCATTCATACCGACATTGAAGGAAGTGCCTGCAGAAGCAGTAATTCCAAGCCACATTTTAATGATCCGTTCCGGATTGGTCCGTCAGGTTTCGGCGGGAATTTATACATGGCTTCCGTTAGGATATAAAGTATTAAGAAAAATTATGGATATAATCCGCGAAGAGATGAACGCGATTGGCGGACAGGAATTTCATTTTCCCGGTTTGAATCCGAGAGAAATATGGGAACAGACCGGACGCGTAGAAGCATTCGGAGATATTTTATTTCATGTGAAGAACAGGGATTATGTTCTGGCCCCGACTCATGAAGAGATAGTTGCCTATCATGCAAAAGGAAGCGTTGTTTCATACAAAGATATGCCGCAGATCTGGTATCAGATCCAGACTAAATTCAGAAATGAACCGCGCCCCCGCAGCGGCGTTATACGAGGAAGACAGTTCATAATGAAAGACGCTTACACTCTTGATAAAGACACAGAGGGATTGGATAGAGGATATGCGCTTCACGATAAAGCGTACCGCGCAATTTTTGACAGATGCGGCATTAAATATTTTGTCGTCGGCGCGTCAAGCGGTGCCATGGGCGGAAGCAAATCTGAAGAATTTATGGTTAAGAGCGCTGCAGGAGAAGACACTGTGGCCTATTGCGAAAAATGCGGTTATGCCGCAAATGCAGAAGTTGCGCAGTCCGTTGCGGTCGGCGCAGTACACCATCCGGAAAGCAAAACAATTTATGAAATCTCAACTCCCGATGTTAAATCCATCGATGAACTTTGCGCTTTCCTGAAAATTGATGAGAGCGAAACCGCAAAATCAAGAATTTATTTTCATGAGGGTAAGCCGGTATTGGTTTTGATGCTCGGCAATGACGAAGTGAATGAAACTAAATTGGCAAATGTTCTGGGCGGCACTGTACGTCCCGCGCATCCTGATGAATTGAAGGAGATAACCGGCGCGGATGCGGGCTCAATCGGACCGATCAATTTTCCTCACAGAACTATTGCGGATAATCTATTGAAAGACGGTAATAATCTTTACAGCGGCGCCAACAAAAATGATTATCACATCGGCGGAATAGATTTAAAGCGCGATGCTCCTCAGATTGAATACTTTGATCTGCGCACTGCGGAAAGCGGAGAAAAATGTATCCGCTGCGGTTCCGATCTGGAAGTTTTTAAAGCTATTGAACTTGGACATATTTTTAAGCTCGGCACAAAATATTCCGAAGCACTGGGCGTAAATTTCTTGGATGAGAACGGAAAAGAAAAACCGGTTGTGATGGGAAGCTACGGAATAGGCGTTGACCGCGTGTTCGCCTGCTTCGTTGAGCAGAACTACGATGAAAGAGGAATTGTCTGGAAAGAACCGCTGAATCCGTTCGACATTCAGCTGATCGGCTTAAACATGAAGAACGCCGCGGTGGCAGACACCTGCGAGAGAATCTATATCGATCTGATTGCGGAAGGTTATGAAGTTTTATTCGACGACAGATTGGACGCGAGCGCAGGATTTAAATTCAACGATGCCGATCTGCTTGGAATGCCGGTTCAGGTGATAGTCGGCGAGAAAAATCTCAAAGAAGGAAAAGTTGAATTGAAATACAGAAAATCGGGACAGAAGAAAATAGTCGAGCTCGCGAATCTAACGGAAGAACTTCAGCATCCTGTTTAATCAATAGGATTTAATTTTTAAGGTTGTCTGTTATGAACGGACAACCTTTTTGTCAATCTTCTCACGGGTGAAGATGAATTCAAAATTATATATCGTTTCAACACCCATCGGCAATTACAACGACATTACGCTCCGCGCACTGAACATTCTGATGGAAACCGATTTTATAATTTGCGAGGAATTTAAAGAGGCAAAAAGATTTTTATCCCACTTTAAAATTGAAAAAGAGCTCTTCTCTATAAACGAACACAACGAAGAAGAATCGAGCCGGGAAGTTCTTAAAAAACTTAAAGAAGGAAAATCGGGCGCGTTAATATCCGACTGCGGCACGCCTCTTTTTTCGGACCCGGGAAAAATTTTGGTGCGGATGTGCATAGATGCGGGGATAGATATAGTTCCCGTGCCCGGCGCAAATTCTCTTCTTGCCGCTCTCGTAGGCTCAGGATTCAATTTAGACAAATTTTATTATGCCGGATGGCTTTCTCCCAAAAGCGAGATACGGAAGAAAGAGCTCTCTTCGCTTAAAAGTATCCGCAGCCTGATTGTTCTAATGGAAACTCCATACAGATTGAAAGCAATATTAAGTGACATATCCAAAATATTCGGCCCTAAAACGGAAACTGTATTGGCTTTTGAACTTACTCTGCCGGCGGAAAAATTTTTAAGGGGAAATGTATCTGAGATATTGAAAATTGCAGAAACAAAAAATCTTAAGGGAGAATTTGTTTTACTTGTAAATAATCAGAAATGAGGGGTTAAATAATCGTGAGAACAAATATTAAAAAAACGGCGTTTGATAATGAAACAAGCGTCTTGAATAAAAAACCGATTTTTGATATTGTTGCTTTGTAATTGTTAAAAGGATTTAGAACTATTCCGGAAAATTTTCGGTTTAGCAGAAAAAGGAGATAAAATGTTACAGGTACAGGATGTAGATTTAACGCCGAATCCACAGGCGCTTAAGTTCGTAATAAATGAAAAACTTCTGAAGAAAGAGACAAGAAATTTCAAATCGAAAGTGGAAGCGGCAAACGACCCGCTGGCTCTGGGAATTTTCGAAATCCCCGGCGTAGTTTCGGTTTTTTACATGGATAAATTTATTACGATCGAGAAAGATGCAAAAGTTGCGTGGGGACAAATTCAGCGCCCGTTCGTCGAGTTTATAAAAAATTTTGACAAAGCTCTTATACCCGAAGAAACCATTACAACCGCCGCAAATACAGAGGAAGAGACTGCGCTTCTTAAAAAAGTGAATGAAATTTTAGATCAGCGCGTTCGTCCTGCTTTAGCGGGTGACGGAGGCGGGCTTGAAGTAACTGGCATGGAAGGAATGACCTTGAAGATCCGTTACCAGGGCGCGTGCGGAAGCTGCCCCAGTTCAATCAGAGGAACTTTGGTGGCTATAGAAAACCTCCTGCGCCGCGAAGTAAATCCTTCGATAATGGTTGTCTCTGATAACTGAAAATTTCTTTAAAACAAAAAATCCCGCCGCGAGCGGGATTTTTTTTGAAGCAAAAGTTTCTTACTTGAGTGTATTAATTTTGCTGATGTCGTCTAGCTTTACAAACTTCTCTTGAAATTTATAGCTGTTGCCTGTTTTTACAGTCTTAATGAATTTAACATTGACGACCGAAGATTTTGCCTTTCCTTTCGCTTTATCACCGAAGGTCTGGGTTTTTGCCATGGTTTTACTCCCTAAATTTTGTGGGCAAATTTAAGAAAAATCTTTTTAACTGCCAAAATGGTTCGAATTCAGATCAAATCCGCATATTCCGCCTCAACAACGGACAAAAGATCGGCGGGGACAAGCTTCAGCTGCATTCCTCTAATGCCCGCGCTGCAATAAATTCTTTCGTAAAGTTGCGCGGTTTCGTCAATATATGTCGGTAATAATTTTTTCATTCCCACCGGGGAGCAACCGCCTCTTATATAACCCGTTAGCGGCTGGAGCTCTTTTACTTTTATCATCTCAATTTTTTTTGATCCGCTTGCGTGCGCGGCTTTTTTCAAATTCAACTCAAAATTTCCGGGAATTACAAATACCAGCAGTTCGTTGTTTTCGTTCCTTGCAACAAGCGTTTTGAAAACCGATTCAGGATCGGCGCCAATCTTACGCGCCACAGAGATTGCATCTATCTCTTCCTCATTCGACTCATATTCAAAAGTCTCATGCGGAATATTTTTGGATTCAAGAATTCTTACTGCGTTCGTTTTCATTTTATATATCGAATCGGGCCGTAATAATTATCCTGCTTTCGAGAGAATAAGATCCGCTAAAATTTTTCCGCTTTCTTTCAGTTCATAGTCGTTCTCTTTTGTTTCGGGCGGAGTTACCTCTTTCTTTTCTTCGATTTTGAATCCCAATGATTTCGCACGTTCTTCTTCGCGTAATTTTCTTTTTACATCAGCTTCATCTTTTTCTTTTTTTCTAACCGCTTCATTCAATGAAATCTCTTTCTTCTCTCTGTTTTTGTTAAAATCTTCCACATCCTGAACCAGATATTGATACTCCGGATCATTCTTAGCTCTTTCTTCATGCTCTTTTTTAATCAAGGAAATTGATTTCGACAAATCGGAATATTTTTTAAATGGTGTCGGCGGTATCTGATCGTAAGGTAGCGCGCTCGCCTGTCCGCTCTCTCCGAATTCTTTTGCGGTAAATTGCGAAGGGAAGCTGATATCAGGTTTTACGCCAAGGTGCTGTGTAGTGCCGCCGTTGATTCTGTAAAATTTTGCGATTGTTAATTTCAGCTTGCCCAATTTTTTATTGCCGATGTTGAAGGCATTGCTCAGATCAATCATGTTTTGAACTGTTCCCTTGCCGTAGCTGTTTGACCCGACTATAACCCCGCGTCCGTAATCCTGGATTGCCGCCGCAAAAATTTCTGAAGCTGAAGCGCTGAACCGGTTTACCATAACGGTAAGCGGACCGTCCCATACTATCGACTGATCGGTATCCTGATCAATTTCAATTTTTCCGGATGCGTTTTTAACCTGCACAACGGGGCCATCCTTGATGAACAATCCGGTTAGTTGAATCGCTTCCTGAAGCGAGCCCCCTCCGTTGTTGCGAATATCCATTATCACGCCGTCAACTTTCTGCTCTTTAAATTTCAGAAGAATATTTTTTACATCGCGCGTAGTACTTCTGTAATCGGGCTTGCCTTTCTGCTGACCTTCAAAATCGGTATAGAATGAGGGAAGTTTAACAACTCCGAACCGGAAACTTTTTCCGTTTTCCTGTATATCGACTATCTCATCTTTAGCTGCCTGCTCTTCCAATTTAACTTCTTCCCTTACAAGTTTAATTTCAACCGGAGAAGCATTCTGCCCCTCTTTTGCCTTTAATATTTGGAGACGCACAACAGTCCCTTTCTTGCCTCTAATAAGCTGAATCGCATCGTCTAATTTCCAGCCGATCACATCCACCATCTCTCCGTCGTCTCCCTGCGCTACGGCAATAATTCTGTCCTCCTCGTGGATCAATTTACTCTTGTAAGCGGGCCCTCCGGGTACAATCGATGCTACAGTTGTATAATCGCCGTCCTGCCTCAATGTGGCGCCTATTCCCTCAAGAGAGAGTCTCATTGCAATATTAAAATTTTCGCTAGCAGGCGGGGAAAAATAATCCGTGTGGGGATCGTAAACCTGTGTAAATGAATTTATGAAGAGCGAGAAAACATCTTCGGCTTCATACTGCAGAACAATTTTGTGATAATTGTGAAACCGTTTTGCGAGCACCTCCTTTGCGCTGTTTATCTCTTTGCCCGAAAGGACCAGGTTCAGTGCATCATTTTTGATCCTGAGACGCCACAGCTCGTTCAGCTCTTCTTTCGTCTCCGCCCAATCGGCTTTTGCCCTGTCGGGCTGGAAAGATTCGTTAACGGTAAAATCAAAATTCTGCTTCAAAAGAAAATCGATATAAGAGATCCTTTCAGCAAGACGTTTTTTGAATACATTAAAGATTTCGTAAGCGGGATCTATGTTGCCGGATCTCAGCGCATCATCAAGCTGATACTGGTATTTTTTAAATTGCTCAATATCACTTTTTAAAAAATATAATTTGGCGATATCGAGATTGTTCAGATAATCCTTAAAAACCACTGCCGATACAGAGTCGTTCATCGGCTGTTTTTTATAATGATAGCCCGCAAGAATATTTGTAATTACCTGGGCGCATAATTTATTCGCCATATCAGGCATTATTACTTTATTTGAATCAACCGAATGATCCTTATTAAGTACATCATTCGGATTCTGCGCGTTTGCCTGAACTGCAAATAGAAATACCGAAATAAGTATTAAAAGCTTCTTCATTAAATTCCCGATTTTTATAAGTTTCAATTTTCTTACACCAAGATACAAGTTTAGTTTCAAAAAAATTGTGCTAAATTACTGCGGTTTAATTAGAGAACATCAATGGATACTGAAAAAGTTCGCAATTATTGCCTTCAAAAAGCAGGCGTTACGGAGGGAACGCCGTTCGGAGAAGACGTATTAGTCTATAAAGTTATGGGTAAAATTTTCTGCCTTCTAAGCTTAGACACGCCTTTTTCTGTAAATTTAAAATGCGATCCCGAATTGGCCGTTGAAATGAGAGAAAAATATGAGTCGGTGCAGCCCGGTTATCACATGAATAAAACACACTGGAACACCGTGACCTTCGACGGCTCAGTGCCGGACAAAATTATACAGGAGTGGATAGATCATTCCTACTTAATTGTTGTTTCCGGCTTATCAAAAAAACTGAGAGCCGCGCTAAACGAAAACCAATAATGCTTTTCTATTCTACGTACAAATACCGTTTAATTTTCTGAGTCGGAGTTTTTTCAAACGGTTCGCGCTGTTCAATAACTTTATTTATTCTTGAAAAAGTATTTACTCTTTCATTTATCTGAACGTGAAGATCGGATAAAATTTTATTTATTATTTCTCTGGCTTTGATTTCCGTCATCCGCTGTATCTTGAATTCGTTGTCGATCTCTTCATAATTGAGATAGATTTTTGCAATCAGCTGATCTCCCCTGTCAAGCACCAACGATTCAAGAGTATACGGAAATTCATTTATTATCGATTCAATCTCTTCGGGATAGATATTTTTTCCGTTCGGACCGATGATAACATTTTTGGATCTTCCCTTAATAAAAAGGTAGCCGTCCTTATCAATCATCCCCAGATCGCCGCTTTTAAACCAGCCGTCCTCGGTAAAAACTTCTTTTGTTCTCTCGGGATCTCTGAAATATCCTTTCATAACATTCGGACCCTTAATCAATATTTCGCCTTCGCCGTTTTTCGGATCCGGATTATCAATCTTAACCTGCATCCATTTCATCGCCTTTCCGGCAGAGCGGAGGCGCACACCTTCCGGTCCCGTGCCCGTTACGAGCGGAGAAGTTTCCGTAAGGCCGTAACCGATTGCATAAGGAAATCCGGCTTCCTTTAAAAATCTTTCCACATCTGCAGAGAGCGCGGCGCCTCCGATGCAAAACATTTTCAGTTCACCGCCGAAAGTGTGCATCAATTTTTTGCCCGCAATTTTATTCAGCTTCTTTCTCACGGTCGGAATTTTATACAACCCTCTTATAACGGCATTCTTGTTGAATTCCGGTAATATTTTTGCTTTGTAAATTTTTTCGATTATAAGAGGCACCGCAAGCATAACGGTAGGTTTTACTTTTGAAAGAGCCGGCAGAAGGGCGGCGGCTGTGGGAGGCTTATCCAGATACGTTATTGATGCTCCTCTGATGAACGGCACCACAAGTCCAAGTGTAGATTCCATAGTATGAAACAGAGGAAGCATTGAGAGCATTCTTGTTTCAGAATCCACATGCACCATATCCAGTGTGGAAAGAGCATCCGAAACAACATTTTTGTGCGTAAGGATGACGCCTTTTGAGTGCCCCGTTGTACCGCTGGTGTAGAGAATTAAAGCGGGATTATCTTCCTCAACTTCATCCGGAATTATACCAACAAATTTCAACGCTGCTTCTTTAATTTTAGCGAATTCTTTTTTGCCGCCGGATATCACTTCTTTCAGAAAATCATTTTTGGTGTCGGCCGGAATAACGGAAAAATCATCCAACAGAATTCTGGTTTGTATGGAATCTGCTTCCTCAATTTTATTGAAGTATTTAACCGAAACAAACACAGCTTTACTTTCAGAATGGCGGAGAATATGAGTCACCTCTTCCGAATGAAATTCCGTCATTATAGGAACTGCAATCGCCCCCATTGTGGTTATTGCAAAATATGCAATTGCCCAGTTCGGCTGATTCTCACTCAATATTGCAACTTTGTCTCCGGCGATGATTCCTTCATTTTTTAAAAATTCGGAAATCGAGTCTGTTTTAGCTTTGAATTCACGATAAGTAATTTTATGCCGGTCCACAAACGAAACGCAATTATTATCCGCAAATTTTTCAGCGCTGGAATTTAACACCTGCAGAAGAGTTAGCTTTTTCAACTGATCCATTTTATCTCAAAAATTAATTAGTGAAAAATACAAAATTATTTGTGATTGAAGTTTGGGAGGATCTTGATAAGAACCATTAAATGAAAGATGAACAAATTGAAATGAAAATAATTTAAACAGGATCTACATGAACAAACACGGTTTGAATCTCGTCAATTTTTTCGAGCGCATATTTTACTTCTTTGCCTATATCATGCGATAATGAAGTTGGGCTGTTCTTGTCTACCTCAATGTGAATTTCAACGTGAAACTTATCGCCGACGTAATGAGACCTGAGATCATTAATCCCTTTCACTCCTTCAATTTTTAAAGTTATTTCTTTTATCCTGGATGTAAAATCATGATCGCCCGAGCGCCCCATTAAATAGTCCAGATTTTCCCTGGCTACTTCATAACCGGATTTGAAAATGAACATAGCAACCATAATTCCGGCAATGCTGTCTATCACTTTAAAATTAAAAGCGGCGCCAATTACTCCGACCAGCGCTATTGAAGAAGCAAGCACGTCGTTTATGCTGTCTACTGAGGCGGCGCGTATAGCCGGACTATTGTAGGTTTTTCCTATTCTTACCTGATACCGGTTCAGAATTATTTTTACCAGAATAGTAATTAACAGAACTATATAAACGGAAGGGATTGTGCGGATGGTTTGCGGCTCAATAAGCCTCTTAACAGATTCTTCAATTATATTAATTCCAACCACGAATGCGAATACCGCGAGCATGAACGCCGCAAGCGGCTGCGCCGCGTTATGACCGAACTGATGCTTCTGGTCCGGTTTGTCTGCAGATATTTTAACCGCTATTTTTATCCCGATTGAAACAAGAATATCCGTGAATGAATTTAACGCCTCGGAGATCACCGCAATAGAGTTGGATATAACTCCAACGACTGCTTTTATTACAAACAGAAAGATGTTAACCGCAAGAGCAGTATTCGTAGCACGCTTTAGATGGTCTGTCATAAAATATTTTAAATTATAATCCGAGGTTAATTTGCGCTCTAAAAAAATAAATATTTATAGAATTACTTCAAATTATTCTTTGCGAAATCTGCGTTCTGAACAATTCGAACGAGAGCCACCAATCCAGCTCATCGAAACTTTTTTGATTTTTTCCTGATTTAATGCCGGTTAAAAGCGCATTCAATTTCTTTTTGTCATAAAAGCCGCACTCATTAACATCCTGTGAATTTATCCGGTCGGCAATGAACGGCGCCACTGATAAAATTAATCTATTTTTTTCTTCGTCCACCGCGGCATTCCCGTTCATTTTTTTTCTAAAGCCATTCATTATTCTTGAAGCGAATGTTCCCCTCCCAAAAGGCTGAACATATTTTCCCTTAACCAGCGGATATTTCTGCAAACGCATTTCATTCTTCATGATTAATGATCTGAACAACTTTCCGTCTTTTCTGTTTTTCACGGGTAAGGCAATTAGATTTTGGATTAACGACGGCTGGAGAAAAGGCATGAATGAAGGAACGATTTGATCGAGCCGGGTTTGTTCATGCGAGTAATAATTCTTTATTCTTGTGTTTACGGCAAAGAGGTCTATCCAGTTTTCTTTTCCGATCTTACGCGGATCCGGAAGCAGTTCCAAAATCTCTTTCAACTGTTCAACAATTCCTTTTTCCATGAGCGAGTTTATTTCTTCAGAAAAAACATCTGCGCGGTGCAAACGCAGATAATTTGCCAATAATTCTGCATCGCTGTTCACAATATGTTTGGAACCGAGAAAAAGAAGCCGGTTAAAAAATTCTCTTCTCCAGATCTCGCCGAATCCTCCGTCAATGATAATTTTGCCCTCACCTTCTATCGCTTTGTAATTCCGAAGATGCGAAAATGATGATGCGCTGTTATTCACTACGCTCACGGCCGTATACTGACTTAATTCTTCCAGAAACAGATCCGGAGTAGGAATGTCCAGGTTAATCTGATTATTAGAAATTGAGAAGTCTGAACAAATCTTTTCCGCAATCTCCCGGTCTAAATTTCCCGAATGTCCGAAAGTATGAGTATCCCAATTCCTTTTTTTATTATTCAGAAGAGAGCTAAAAATGACCCGCGAATCCAGTCCCCCCGAAAAACTCAACGACAGCTCATTCTTTTCGAGAGGGAAGCGGATCAGTTCTTCGAGCGCCGAATTAAAATTGAAAATCGATTGCTCATTACTGCTGACCCAGATATCAGGCGGATTATTTTTTTTATTGATCTTTTTGCCAATCAAACCGACAGAGAGGAATGTTCCGCCTGAAACGCGTTCTATATTTTTCAGAACGCTTTCCGGCGAAATTTGATTAAATAATTTCCAGCGGCTTCCGAATTGTTTGAAGTCGATTTGAGTTTCTGTGAATTTTGAAATCCAGTCTATTCTTGTGGAGAAAAAAATACCTCTTTTATTATTAACACAATAGTAAAAATCGCGAAGGCCAATCCTGTCTGTCGCGAATTCAATTTTTTCATTGTCCCAGTTGATTAATATCCAGTGCCCGTCAATTTTAATCTCATCAAAACGGCGGGAGGCTGAAATCTGAGACCAGTCTGTTTCCGATAAAAATTTTCTCTGTT